>JANXPQ010000375.1 GCA_025357235.1 Betaproteobacteria bacterium | reverse complement strand
CTTTTTCCCACCAATTTTACGAAATACATTATCGGCAATGTCCAGCACGCCCTGGCCACTCATACGCACAATGGAAATGGCCCCTTCGCCAGGCGGAGTTGCGATGGCAGCAATTGGCTCTAAAGGAATTATACTTGTTTTGCTATTTGGGGAAATAAGGGAAGTAGGAATGTTTGCCATAAGTGTTGTGTTTTGAATTTTTAAAGAGAAGGTCACAATTATAATTCAGTCCGTTTATCTCTCTTTTTATGTTATTGCATGTACTATCTAATATGCAATTTGAAGAAAATTAGAAAATAAATGTTTTGTTTGCAATAATTAATTGTTAATTTTGCGCATTAAGTAAATTTAATATTGACACTTGGGGTTCTATCTCACGCTTTGGCTTTCAGATAATTATGATAATAAAAACAGATATCAAGCAGCTTTCGGAGTCTGAGCTGATGACTAAGTTTATAGCTTGGGATGAAAAGCCTTACCGTGCCCATCAAGTGATGCGCTGGATTTATGGACCACTAGAGCTTCTTTCATTTGACCAGATGACTGATATTTCAAAGCCTTTACGTGATAAATTAGAAGAGGCTTTTTTTATCTCGCGTCTAACATCCGTTACTGAACGAACATCTGCAGAACTTGAAAAAGAACAAACACTTAAGTTTCTTTTCACATTGCAGGATGGTAAAGAAATAGAAACTGTGCTAATTCCCCGCAAGGGCGAAAAACTAACGGTATGCGTTTCTTCACAAGTGGGGTGTGCACTCGGCTGTAAATTTTGCGCTACAGGATATATGGGCTTTACTCGCAATTTAACAATCAGCGAAATTATGGATCAGGCGCTTTATCCATTCAATCCACAAGCGGATGATGGCCGCCTCGCAATGATCACCTGGAGAAAATCATGAAAAGGATCGCAATTGCCTTGTTGGCGGCTGTGTTTGCGGCGTCCGCCGCCTACGCTGGAAGCTCGCCGAAGGAGGAGGCGAACAAGAAGCTGGTGACGGAATTCTACGAACGCGTGCTGAACCAGAAGGACCTCGACGCCATCGACAAATATGTCGGGCCCTACAAACAGCACAACCCGATGGCGGGCGATGGTCCGGAGGGATTGAAGGGTTACATCGCGTACCTGCGCAAGAGTTCGCCGCAATCGCATAGCGAGATCAAGAAGGTATTCGCCGACGGCGACTACGTGATCCTGCATGTGCATGCGGTTCCCGCGCCGGGCGCCAGGGGAGTGGCGATCATAGACATCTTCAAGGTCGACAACGGCAAGCTCGTCGAGCATTGGGACGTCATCCAGGAGATCCCCGAAAAACCGGCAAACAGCAACACCATGTTCTGAGACAATTGCCTTCCGGAGATCGGTGCACGCGGCCGCCCACACCGGGCGGCCGCGTGCGTTTATAGTGCTGGCTCCGGAATCCGCATCCAAACCAGAACGAGGGGACGAAAAGCATGGCCGATGTTGCCGGTTACCGGCGGCCCGCGAAGGGCACGCAGCCCGAATATCTGCATCCGGCCTACGCGTCCACGGTCAAGCGCGCGCCGACCAGGCCGCTGATCCTGCTGCCGCATACGTTGTCCGAGATAACCGGCCCGGTGTTCGGCACGGGCGACGTTAGGCCGGAGGACAGCGACCTTACGCGACAGCATCCCGGCGATCCGCTGGGTGAGCGCATCATCGTCAGCGGCCGGGTGATCGACGAAAACGAACGTCCGGTATCGAACACGCTGGTCGAGATCTGGCAATGCAATGCCGCTGGCCGCTACCGGCACCAGAACGACAATCACGATGCCCCGCTGGACCCGAACTTTGCTGGCGCCGGCCGGGTGCTCACCGACAAGGAAGGCCGCTACCGCTTCGTCACCATCAAGCCGGGCGCCTATCCGTGGCGCAACCACTACAATGCTTGGCGTCCGGCGCATATCCATCTTTCACTGTTCGGCCGCGCATTCGTGACGCGGCTGGTGACGCAGATGTATTTTCCCGGCGACCCGCTGCTGCCGCACGATCCGATTTTCAACGGCACCGCGAACGAAAGGGCGCGCTACCGGCTGGTGGCGGACTTCGACTGGGATACCACCGTGCCCGAGCATGCACTGGGTTACCGCTTCGACATCGTGTTGCGCGGCCGCGACGCGACGCCGATGGAAAAGTGATATGCATCCCACCGCCACCGCATCCCAGACCGTCGGCCCTTACTTTCGCATCGGGCTGGAGCACGGTTATGTCGCCGACATCGCACCATCGGCCGCGGCCGGCGACAAGTTCGCGATTCAGGGCCGTGTGATCGATGGCGATGGCAAGCCGGTCAATGACGCCATCCTCGAAATCTGGCAGGCCAATGCGCACGGCAAATATGCCCACCCCGACGATGTGCATAACAAGCCGCTGACGCCGGGTTTCCAGGGTTTCGGCCGCGTGCCGACCGACGAGAACGGCGTCTTCCGCTTCACGACCGTGAAGCCGGGGAGTGTGGCCGGGCCGCACGGGATGCCGCAGGCGCCGCATCTGCTGGTCGCCATATTCATGCGCGGCTTGTTGATCCATCTGCTGACGCGCACTTATTTTCCGGACGATGCGGCCAACGCCGATGATCCCGTGCTCAAGCTCATTCCCGCGCAGCGGCGTGCCACGCTGATCGCAACGAAGTCGGGCGCCGGACTGGAGTGGAATGTGATCCTGCAGGGCGACAACGAAACGGTTTTCTTCGACTACTGAGCCGAATCCTTCTTTCAAACAATGACCCGCCTGCTCGATCCGTTGTTCCGTACCGAGGCGATGTGCGAGATCTTTGCCGATCGCGGGCGTCTGCAAGGCATGCTCGATTTCGAGGCGGCGCTCGCGCGCGCCGAGGCGCGCCTCGGCGTGATCCCGAAATCGGCGGCGCCGGCAATCGCAGCGCAGTGCCGGGCGGAATTGTTCGACATCGAAGCGCTGGCGCATGCATCTGCGTCCGCCGGCAACGCGGCCATTCCCGTGGTAAAGGCACTGACCGCGCTCGTCGGCAAAAAAAACAAGCGGGCGGCCGGCTATGTTCACTGGGGTGCGACCAGCCAGGACGCCATGGATACGGGGCTGGTGTTGCAACTGCGCGCTGCATTCGACTTGATCGACACCGATCTCGCGCGCCTGGCGGCCGCATTGGCGCGTCTTGCGAAGAAGCACAAATACACGCCGATGGCGGGACGCACCTGGATGCAGCAGGCGTTGCCGGTGACCTTCGGCCTGAAGGCAGCGAGTGCGTTGAGCGCCGTGGAGCGGCATCGCGCACGACTGTGCGAGTTGCGTGCGCGGGCACTGGTCATCCAGTTCGGCGGCGCTGCAGGCACGCTTGCATCGCTCGGCGAGCGCGGCCCCGCTGTTGCCGGGGCGCTGGCAGCGGAATTGAAGCTGGGTGACCCCGGCATTGCCTGGCATGCGCAGCGCGATCGCGTCGCCGAAGTCGCGACGACGCTGGGTCTGCTGGTCGGCACGCTGGGAAAGGTCGCGCAGGATGTTGCACTGATGATGCAGACCGAGGTCGGGGAAGCGTTCGAACCCGTGGCGCCCGGCCGCGGCGGATCATCGACCATGCCGCACAAGCGCAACCCGGTCGGCTGCGCCGTCGTGCTGGCGGCCGCAGTGAAAGTTCCGGCACTGGTTTGCGTGATGCTTGCGGCGATGGTGCAGGAGCACGAGCGCGGGCTCGGCGGCTGGCATGCCGAGTGGGAAACCCTCCCCGAGCTCTGCATGCTCGCGGCCGGCGCGCTGGAACAAACCGTCCGGATGATGGAAGGCCTGCAGATCGACACGGCGCGCATGCGCCAAAACCTCGATGCCACGCATGGGCTCAGCATGGCCGAAGCGGTTTCCGCTGCGCTGGCGCCGAAGCTCGGCCGTGAGGCCGCGCACGGATTGGGCGAGGAGGCTTGCCAACGCGCTGTCGAACAGAACAAACCTTTGCGCGATGTGCTGGCGAAGGACGCCAGGGTCGGCAATCTGCTGTCCGCGGCAGATATCGACCGGTTGCTGGACCCGGCCAATTATCTCGGCGCCGCCGAACAGCTTGTCGACCGCGTACTCGCCTCTCGCACTCGAGCGAAGAAATAGCGCTCGAACACTAGAAAGTCTTCACCGCAGAGGCGCAGAGGCGTGGAGGATACGCAGAGGAAGGCAAGGCACGAAATGGAGAAACAGAATTGAGGTGGGAAAAGGGATTCGCTGGCGAAATTGTTCGTTGTCGCGCCATGCTCATTGCGGTCGCTAAGTACGAATCAGGTAACACTTGGCCAAGTTCTCCATTTAAATTCGTATTTCTCTGCGTATCCTCCGCGCCTCTGCGTCTCTGCGGTGAGAATTTGAATGAATGAAGGAAGGAATGAGGATGGATGAGCGGGAGCGATATGGAAAAGGGCTGGAAGTGCGGCGGGCGGTGCTGGGTGACGCGCATGTCGACCGGACGCTGAAGACCAAGACGCCGTTCAACGACGAGTTCCAGGACCTCATCACGCGCTATGCCTGGGGTGAAATCTGGACGCGGCCCGGATTGCCGAAGCACACGCGCAGCATCGCCACCTTGGCAATGCTGGTCGCGCTCAACCGTCCCGACGAACTGAAACTGCACCTGCGCGCATCGGCCAACAACGGCGTGACCCGCGACGAGATCAAGGAATTGCTGATGCAGTGCGCGATCTACTGCGGCGTGCCCGCCGCGAACGCCGCTTTCCATATGGCGAAGGAAGTCTTCGCCGATATGGATGCCGGCAAGTAATCGTCCAGGCAGGTTTCCTTGCAGAGGAATTTTCGCACCACGCTGATCCTCAGCGCGCTGGTCGCATTTGCGCCCATGTCGATCGACATGTACTTGCCGTCGCAGCCGGCGCTCGAGCGCTATTTCGCTACCGACACGGCGTCGGTGCAACACACCCTCGCGTCGTTTTTCTTTGGATTGGCGATCGGACAGATCTTCTACGGACCGCTGGCCGACCGCTATGGCCGCAAGCCGCCGCTGGCAGGTGGCTATCTCCTGACCTGGCTGGGCTGGCGTTCGATCTTCTGGGTGCTCGCGCTGTTCGGGGCGGCGTGCCTTATTGCGGTGAAGTTGTGGTTGCCCGAGACGATTCCACGCGATATCGCCCGTGTTCCGCTTTCGTCCGCGCTCGCGAATTACGCCGGCCTGCTGGCCGACCGGCGTTATCTTGGTTACGCCTTGTCTGGCGGATTCGGGCAGGCGGGCATGTTCGCCTACATCTCCGGTTCGCCGTTCGTGTTCATCGATCTGTGTGGCGTACCGGCGCGCGCGTATGGATGGCTGTTCGGCCTGAACGCGGCCGGCATCATCGCATTCACACAGACCAACCGTCGCCTGCTTTTGCGCTATGACGCCGACCGGATTCTCGACAAGGCAAACCTCGCAAACTTGCTGGGTTGCCTTGTGCTGCTCGCGATGGCGGTGAGCAATGCCGCGGGATTGATCGGCATCCTGGTGCCGTTGTTCTTCGTCGTTTCCCTGCGCGGACTCACGTTTCCAAATGCTTCCGCCGGCGCGATGGCGCCGTTTCCCGAAAAGGCGGGGAGTGCGTCGGCGTTGCTGGGCAGCGTTCAGTTCGCGATCGCGGCGATTGCCAGTTGGGAAGTGAAGGGTCGCTGTCCAAATGGGATGTTCATCAAATCCGCATTGAATTGGGAGAGCTTCACCGATGACAGAGAGCCGTGATCCCTACGCGCCACCCGGGGCGCGGCTGGAAGACAAACCTGGGCCCGGTTCGATGGTCAAAGCCGTCCTGGTCGGCCTGGGCGTGGATATCTGCGGTTCACTGGTGGCGGGTATCGTGCTGGGAATGGTCTATGCCGCCATATTGGCTGCATCGGGCGCCTCGCCCGAAGAAATCGAGACTGCTTTTGCGAATATTTCCCCCCTTTCGCCGATGTCCATTTTGGGAAGCCTGACGGGTTGCGGACTTTCGGTATGGGGTGGTTATCTATGTGCGCGCATCGCGAGGCGTCGGGAGTATGCGCTGGGCGCTGTGGTCGCCGCCATCTCCACTGCGGCATCGTTGATGATGGCCAGTCACTACCCGATCGGGGTGAACCTGGCCCTCTCCATTGCGACGTTTGGTTCAGTCATGTTCGGCGTCAGGTTCGGATATGCGAAGAACAATGCAACCTGACTCACACCGTGGTGCGGACCGCGACACAAGCGCTGCGACATCCGGGACAGGGATTCAATCTGAACCTGTTCCGGTTATTTTAAAACTCGAGGTGAACGATGAGCACTGAAAAACCCCGCGTCGGTTGCATCGGAGCCGGCGTTCTTGGCGGAGCGATCATGCGCCGCCTGATCGATTGCGGATTCGCGCCGGCCGTCTGGAATCGGGACAAGGCGAAACTCGCCGAGCTGTTGAAGGCCGGTGCGACCCAGGCGCGCAGCCCGGCGGAGGTCGCCCGCACCAGCGCTTTCGTGATTACCTGTGTCAGCGACGGTGCCGCCCTGGAGAAAGTCGTCTTCGGCGAAGACGGAATTGCCTCGGCAGGAAGCGCCGACAAGGTTCTCGTCGACATGTCCACCTGCGCGGCGGCACATACGCGGGACATGGCGGCTCGCCTGGGCGCGCAATGCGGGATGGCATGGCTCGATGCGCCGATTTCCGGCGGCGCACCCGCCGCGCGCGAAGGCCGGATGGCGATCATGGTCGGCGGGCAACCCGAAATTTTCGAGCGGGCCCGTCCGCTATGGGACGCCCTCGCCGCCAGGGCGACGTTGATGGGATCGAACGGTGCGGGGCAGGCGACCAAGATGATCAACCAGGTGCTGGTTTCCACCGGACTCGCAGTTCTTGCCGAAGCCTGCGCTTTCGCCGAGCGCGCGGGAATCGACGCGGCAAAAATTCCGCAGGCATTGGCTGGCGGGCGTGCGGACTCCAGGCAGTTGCAGGAAATGTTTCCGAAGATGGTGGCGTCGGATTTTTCGATCACCGGGCGCGCCGCGCTGATGTTGAAGGATCTCGAACTCATTCACGATCTCGCCCGTCACGTCGGCGCGCCGATGCCGGTGACGGCAGGTGTCACTGAGTCGTTCCGAAAAATGGTGGCCGACGGCCTGGGCGACCGGGACAATACCGAATTGGTCAACTTCTATCGCGCCAGGAAAGCCTGACGCGCGGCGCCGATTTCGGCAGAATGTCGCAGGTTTTGTTTGTCGAACACCCGAAACCCAATAACAGGCTGGATCCATGAACATTGCAAACATCGCTGACCTGCGCCAACTGGCGTGGCAGCGTCTTCCCCGTGTGCTGTTCGATTACATCGATGGCGGAGCCCAGGATGAAGTGACCCTGCGCGCCAATCAGCAGGATTTCAACAAATTCACGCTCGTGCAACACGTGTTGCGCGATGTTTCGAAGCGGGACCAGTCCGTTACCGTGCTGGGTCAGAAGTACGACCTGCCGCTGATCCTTTCGCCGACCGGGATGACCGGGCTGTTCTGGCCGAACGGGGCACTGGAGGCGGCGCGCGCGGCGTCCGATGCCGGGGCCGGATTCTGTCTGAGTTCGATGTCCACCTCGACCGTGGAAGATATCAAGAAGGTGGCGAAGCAGCCGACCTGGTTCCAGCTCTACGTGATGCGCGATCGCGGCATGTCGCGGGAACTCATCGAGCGTGCCAAGGCCGCGGGATGTTCGGCGCTGGTGCTGACGGTGGACCTGGCGTTGCAGGGCCAGCGCGATCGCGACGTGCACAACGGCCTGACCATTCCACCCACACTGCGCATTTCCAACCTGCCGAATTTCGCGACGCGTCCGGGCTGGATATGGCGCTACCTGACGGGTCCGAAAGTGGTACCGGCGAGCCTGGTGAAACCCGGGCAGAACACGCTGTTCACCATCGCCGGTTACGTCAATTCGCAGTTCGACCAGTCAGTGACGTGGAAAGACATCGAATGGGCGAAATCCATCTGGGGCGGATCGATCGCGCTCAAAGGCATACTCGATCCGGAAGACGCGAAGGCGGCGGTCGACCACGGCGTCGACGCGTTGATCGTCTCCAACCACGGCGGGCGCCAGCTCGACGGCGTGCGCTCCGCCATTTCGGCGTTGCCTTATGTGGTGGATGCGGTGGCGGGTCGCGCTGAAGTGCTGCTCGATGGCGGTGTGCGCCGTGGCACCGACGTGCTGAAAGCGGTCGCGCTCGGCGCCAAAGCCTGCATGATCGGCCGGCCTTACATGTACGGCCTGGCAGCCAATGGCCGCGCAGGGGTGACCAAGGCGCTCGACTTGCTGCGCAACGAAATCGATCTCGCTCTTGCGCTGACAGGCAGTACTAGCCTTGCCGCTTTGGATCGCTCCGCGATTTTGTAGCGGCAAGACTGAGGACTCAGGACGTAGGTCTCAGGACTGAGTAAAGGCTCAAGGACTTCCACTAAGTCCTGAGTCCTACGCCCTGAGTCCTGTTTTTTGGCCGCTACGCGGCGACCGCCACCGCCGTCATCAATCTTGCGGGTACGGACAATTCCCTCAACGCCCGGTGCACGAACTGCACGCAGATCGAACCTTCGCCGACTGCGGCTGCGACGCGCTTGACGCTGTCGGAACGCACGTCGCCCACGGCAAACACGCCGGGCAGGCTGGTCTCGAGAAGATAGGGCGCGCGCGGCAGCAGCCAGCCTGCCTTGGTCAGGTCGTCGGCGCGCAGCTCGGTTCCCGTGCGCACGAAATCTTTGTCGTCGAGCGCCACGCAGCCGTCCAGCCAGGCGGTGTTCGGCACGGCACCGGTCATCAGGAACACGTTGCCGATGTCGCGGTTCTCCGCCGCATCGGTGGAAGCGTTGTGCCAGCTGAGGCGCTCAAGGTGTTCATTGCCATCCAGCGCCGTGATCTGGGTGCGGGTATGCAGCGTGATGCGCGGATTTTCTTCGATGCGCCGGATCAGGTAGCGCGACATGCTCTCGGCCAGTCCGTCCGAGCGCACCAGCATGTGCACGTGGCGGCAACCGCCAGCCAGGAAAACGGCGGCCTGGCCCGCGGAATTGCCGCCACCGACGATGACGATTTCCTCGCCTTCGCACAGCTTCGCTTCGAGATGAGTCGCGGCATAGTAGATACCCGCGCCGATGAACTTCGGCAGATTCGCGATGGCCGGCTCGCGATATTTTGCGCCGGTCGCAATGATGACGGTGCTGGTCTGCACCACGCGGCCGTCGGACAATTCCAGCGCGTAAGGCCGGCGCTCGCAGCGCAGGCGCGTGGCGTGGCAGGCGACGTTGACGTTGGCGCCGAACTTCTGCGTCTGCACCAGGGCGCGGCCGGCCAACGCCATGCCCGAGATGCCGGTCGGAAAGCCGAGATAATTTTCGATCCTGGAACTGGTGCCCGCCTGTCCGCCCGGCGCATTTGCTTCGACCACCAGCACGTCGAGGCCTTCGGACGCCGCATACACCGCGGCGGCAAGCCCCGCCGGGCCGGCGCCGACCACGACCAGGTCGTGGACCTTGGTGTCGTCGATGGCCGGATTCATCTGCAGAAAATCGGCGACTTGCGCGATGCTCGGATTCTTGAATACCCGTCCGCAGCGGCCGATCAGAACGGGCACCTCATCCACCGTGACGTGGAAGCGTTCGAGCAGAGCCTGGACGCCGCTGTCGGCTTCGATGTCGACGCTGACGTAGGGATAACTGTTGCGCGTCAGGAATTCGCGCAACCGCAGCGTACCGGCCGAGTGGCGCGATCCGAGCAACATCGCCTCGCTTTGTCCCGATGCCACCAGCCCCATGCGCCGCAGGATGAAGGCGCGCATGAAGATCTCGCTGACCTCTGCGTCCGTCTGCACGATGTTGCGCAGGCCCGCTTCGCTGATCGACAGGATTTCCCCGGCCTCGCGTACGCGGATGCGGGTGAAGCCCGGAATGCCGCGCAGCGTGCTCATCTCTCCGGCGAAATCGCCCGGCTGCAGCACGGTGACCAGTTCCTCCCCGCGCATGCCCGGCAGCCCGACTTCGAGGCTGCCGGCCAGCACGACCACCATATCGTGGTGGCGCTGGCCCGGTTCGACCAGCACGTCGCCGGCTTGCGTGCGCACGCGCCTGCCGTGTATTTCGAGGCGGGAGATCTGCATTGCCGTGAGCTTTGGAAACATCTGCTCGCGGCGCTTATCATAAAGTTCGTTGGGCATTACTTGTCTCCTGGCTTGCGGATCACTCCAGCAATAGCCCTGCTTCATCGATATAGCACCAGCTCCAGTCTTCTCCCGGTTCCAGCGAGGTCATAATCGGATGCCGGGTAGCCTGGAAGTGCTTGGTGGCATGTTTGTTCTTCGAGCTGTCGCAACAGCCGACATGGCCGGAAGTGCGGCACAGGCGCAGATGCACCCAGGTGTCGCCCATGGCGAGGCATTCTTCACAACCGTGGCTGTTGGGCTTGTCGGTCTTGACCTGATTCAGGTGCGTGCATTGGGCTGACATGAATAAATTCGCTCTACGGTGATTTGGATGGGTCCGCGGCGCGCGCGTATCAATTGCGTGCGTTCGCGAGCCGGTTCGCCCACGTGATCGCATAGTCGGCGACTTCCTCCCAGCCAGGTTCGGCGCAAAGAAAATGCGAGCGGCCGGGGAATAATTTGAAGGCCGTAACCGCCGGGGATGTGCTGTGCTTTCGGTAGGTCGATTCGACCATGCCGGGCGTGACGGTACGATCCTTCTCGCCCGCAATCAGCAGCAGTGGCGCGCGAGTCGGGTTCTGCCAGTTCACCCCGGTGCCGATGCCGATTGCCGCCTCGAAATAGATGCGTCCCGGCGTAGGGACGATCTGACGCTCGTAGGCTGCGCGCTTTTCGCCTTCCGGCAACCCGTTGGCGAAGTTTCCCGAAAACCCTTCGAACGACATTGTCAGCACACGGTTCCATCCGTTCCAGGCGAACAGCACCGGCAGCGCGCTGATCAATGCGGTCAACCCGACGATCACTCCGCGCGGAGCCCCGGGATCGATAGCCACGCCCGCCGCCCCCAGTCCGCGATCCAGCTGCAACCGGGCGATCGTCGTAGGGCCACGCCGGTGCGGTCACTTGATAGCCCTGTGCCTCGAAGCGGGTCTTGAATGGCTCCCAGCTCGCCGGCGTGAGCCACGCACCATGGATGAGCGTTATGGTCTTGGGCATTTCAGCCTCCGTTCTGGTCCATGACGGATATCGCGGGGTGATGCTGGACTCGAATATCCATTGTGGGCTATTTTGCAGGCGGCCTCGCCCGCTTGTAGCACGAATTAAATCGAACTCCAATCGAGGCCATCCGTCCAACCCCAGCCGCCACGCATGAAGCCCCGTCCAACCGACCTGGATAATATATCCGCCCTGACGCTGGAGCACTACAACCAGCGCGCCGAGGATTTTCGCGAGGGCACCCGCGATCACGACGTAAGCCAGAATATCGCCGCGCTGCTGGGCCATATCGAAGCCGAGCCCCCCTTTACGATACTCGACTTTGGTTGCGGGCCCGGGCGCGACCTCAGGACATTTGCCGCGCTCGGCCACGTTGCGATCGGACTGGACGGCGCCGCCCGTTTCGCCGAGATGGCGCGAAGGGACACGGGATGCGACGTCTGGGAACAGGATTTCCTCAATCTCGATCTGCCGCACGGGCATTTCGACGGCGTATTCGCCAACGCGTCGCTGTTTCATGTGCCGTCCAGGGAGCTGCCGCGCGTACTGTTGCAATTGCATGTCACGCTGAAGCCCGGCGGCGTGCTGTTCAGTTCCAACCCGCGCGGCCGCAATGAGGAAGGCTGGAACCACGGACGCTACGGCGCCTACCATGATCTTGAAGCCTGGCGCGCCCGGATGGCGGATGCGGGATTCATCGAACTCGATCACTACTACCGGCCGGCCGGGTTGCCGCGCGAAGAGCAACCCTGGCTCGCGAGCGTCTGGCGTACCGCCGAACAGAAAGGCGCGGTGTGAACGAACTTTTTGCCGGGCTCGTCGCCGGCGTGTTCGGAATGGCTTATTTTGTCTACGGCAAACGTCAGACGAAGATCGCGCCGATGGTTTGCGGTGTCGCGCTCTGCATCTATCCCTACTTCGTCGGCAGTCTTGTCTGGTTGTGCGTCATCGGTGCGGTGCTGCTCGTCGTTCCATTCGTGACGGATTTCTAGATGTTTGAACGCTCATGAAATTGACCAGCGGATTGCGTGCAGTTGCCGTATACGAAGCGGCGAAGGGGGCCTTGGTACTCCTTGCCGGATTCGAATTGCTATCGCTCATGCATCACGATGTGCAGCACTTTGCCGAGCAATTGGTCGCCCATCTTCACCTCGATCCTGCCAAAGAGTATCCAAGGATCTTCATCGATGCTGCGGCGAATGTCACCGATGCCAAACTTTGGCTCCTGGCGGGGTTCGCGCTCGTTTATGTCGCGGTACGGTGGATCGAGGCTTATGGCTTGTGGCAGGAAAAACGCTGGGCCGAGTGGTTGGCCGTCGCCAGCGGTGGCATCTATGTGCCGGCAGAGCTATACGAGATTGTCATGGGGGTAACCTGGACTAAAATACTGCTGTTGATCGTCAACGTCTGTATCGTGGTATACCTGATTTACGTGTTGTCGCGAACGAAGCGCAATCGGAGGCTACAGCAGGACAAAGGGGATGCAGCCTGAAGCCCCGGTCGCCGGCATCGCAACGCGCATTCCGAAAATCGAAAAACATCTTCCTTGGAGAAATAATTGAATATCTCGATGTATCAAGCTTCCGTACCGGTATTTTCCCGCGCTCTCAATAACCTTGCCGCCATTCTGGAGAAAGCGGCGGCACAGGCCGAAGCCAGGAAAATAGATCCCGCCGTGCTGGTCAACTACCGGCTGTATCCGGACATGCTGCCGCTTTCCAGGCAGATCCAGATCGCGACCGATGGTGCCAAGGGCGGCGTTGCGCGGCTCGCAGGCACGGAACCGCCCAAGTACGAAGATAATGAAGCCAGCCTCCCCGAACTGGTTGCCCGCCTTCGCAAGACGGTCGCTTACCTGGAATCCATCAAGCCCGAGCAGATCGATGGTTCCGAGGACAAGACCGTTACGTGGAAGACGCAGACCACCACCAGGAACATGCAGGGCATGCCGTATCTCCTGAGCCACGTCACGCCGAACCTTTATTTTCATGTCACCACGGCCTACGCCATTCTCCGGCACTGTGGCATCGAAATCGGCAAGCAGGATTTTCTCGGCAAGACCTGAGGACCGATGCCGGCTGCCCGATACTCTGGTATCGGGCGCCCTGAACGGGCCACACCCGAAAGCGGAGCATGGATCACAGCATCAAGAGCAGGCTGCTGAAGAAATACGAAGCCGGGCACGACGTCTGCCAGACGCAAGGCGAGAATCCGCCGATGGAGTTCTATTCGCCATTCGGTCCGATGATCGCGAAGGTGCAAATGCCGGACGCTTTGCTCGAGCGTATCAATGCTTACGCGGACGACAAGGTTTCCGCCAGCGAGGGCCGTGAACTGCTGCTGCCGCGCGAGGTTTCTTCCGGCGGCGGGGATGCGTCGCTGGCGAATCACATTGCCAGCATGATCGGCAGGTACCTTGCCGGCATGGAAAACACCCGGGTCAGCCGCGTGGATTTCGAGAATATCTGGATCGTGAGCCAGTATGCGGGCACGCCCAGTCCGGTGCACTTTCATACCGGGGACATCTCCGGCGTCCTCTACCTCAAGGTGCCGCAGATCGACGAGGGCGAGGAGGCCCGGACTTATATTTCCGGAAGGCATGCGGGATACGTCAACTTCCTGATCGGCGGCAAACAGCGGTTTTCCAAATCGCTGGTCCGCTTCAAGCCGCAGGTCGGTGATTTCTATATCTTCCCCGGCTGGCTCCTGCACGTCGCGGAACCGTTTCGCGGCTCGGGCGAGAGAAGGTCGCTGGCCTTCAACGCCTTCGTCACGACAGAAGATCAGCCGCCTGCGGAAAGGCCGACCCGATGATCATCGTGCACCATCTCAACAACTCGCGGTCGCAGCGCATTCTCTGGCTGCTGGAAGAACTCGGCCTCGAATACGACATCAAGCGTTACCAACGCGATCCGAAGACCATGCTGGCGCCGCCCGAGTTGCGGCAGGTCCATCCGCTCGGCAAGTCGCCGGTCATCACGGACGAAGGCCGCACCATCGCCGAGTCCGGCGCGATCATCGAATACCTGGTGGGGCGTTACGGAAACGGCCGCCTGATCCCCGCCGAGGACACGCCCGAGCGGCTGCGCTATACGTATTGGCTGCATTACGCGGAAGGATCGCTGCAGCCGCTGCTGCTGATGAAGCTGTTCTTCGATCGCATCGAAAAAGCGCCGATGCCGTTTTTCGCGAAGCCTATAGCGAAAGCCATTGCCGGCAAGGCCAAGGGTTCGTTCATCGTCCCCAACCTCGAACGCAATTTCGACTATCTGGAAGGCGAACTGGGCCGCAGTACCTGGTTTGCGGGGGCGGAATTCTCCGCCGCGGACGTGCAGATGAGTTTCCCGCTGGAGGCAGCCGTGTCCCGCGGCGGGCTCGATTCGAAACGCCCGAAACTCATGGCCTTCCTGGAGCGCATCCACGCGCGGCCCGCGTACAGGAAGGCGATCGAGCGCGGCGGCGAATATCAACTGCTGAAGTAGGGCGACGCGATGTCGTGGACACATCGACAGGCGACGCGCGAAGATTTGCCGTCGATCGTCGACATTTACAACGCGACCATTCCCTCACGACTGGTTACGGCAGACCTCGATCCAGTCTCGGTCGAGAGCCGCATCGGCTGGTTCGAGCAACACAAGCCGGATTTCCGTCCGCTGTGGGTGGCGGAGCAGGATGGGCGCATCGCCGGCTGGCTGAGCTTTTCCACTTTTTACGGACGGCCCGCCTACGACAAGACGGCCGAGTTGAGCGTGTATATCGGCGAATCATTCCGCAAGCGCGGCCTGGGTTCCTATTTTCTGGCGCAGGCGATCGCTCATACGCCCTCCATCGGTGTGGACCGGCTGATCGGATTCGTCTTCGGCCACAACCGGCCCAGCCTGGTTCTGTTCGCCAAGTTCGGCTTCGCGCGCTGGGGCGAATTACCCGGCGTCACACGGCTCGACGGCGTCGAGCGCGACGTGATCATCCTTGGCCGGCGGGTGGCGAATCCTGCGTGAACGAAACGCGTCGCCTGTGTAACAGGTGCGGCTTCATCGACTGATTTCCCGCGAGGTCAACGTGTACCTGAATCTTTCGGGGTCGAGGCTGTCCAGGCGTCTGCCGCTGGCTTCCGCCTGCGGATACATCAGAAACCCCAGCGCCGGGCCGTTGGAATTCGGTAGTTCGACGTCGTGCGCGACGTTGTAAGGCATCCAGTTCATCTCCCAGGCGCCGAACAGTCTCGCCCGTACCTCCATGACGAGCGGATCGTCGAGCTTCAATCCCGGCTTTTCTTCCAGGACGACCTTGCGCACGTCGGCCGGATCCACCGGCACCCAGCCGTAATTGGCGAGCCAGACTTCGGCGCGGCAATGCTGCGCCTTGGAAATTTCCCCGCTTCGTCCCAGGCTCTTGTAGCCGTAGCGGGAATCCGCCACGCGCACGCCGTAGACGTCGCGCGCCGGCAGGCCGATCGAACGGCACAGGCCGACATACAGCGCATTCAGGTCGGCGCACTTGCCGCTGAGATCACCGGATTCGAGCATGAAGCGGATGTTGCCCAGGCCGCAACCGCGCGTCTTTGGATTGCGGGATGTGTTTTCCACGATCCATTCATAAATCGCCCGTGCCTTGGCGATGTCGGTTCCGGTGCCTTTGACGATGCCGGCCGCCGTTGCCCTGACGATGCCATCGTTGGGAATCAGTTCAGTCGCCGCCGTATAAAGCGCGCGCAGGCGCGGCTCCAGCTCGGCCGGATTCGATGGAGTGGAGAAGTCCGTCTTGCGGTCGCGCGTGCAAAAGCGGCTGATTACCTCGAGGACCGGCGCCGCCGAGGTTGCCTTCCATTCGGCGTGCAGCATTCCGGCACCGTATTTCTGTTCGCGTACGAAATTCACGCTATCCGCATTGCCTGACCAGGAATCGCCCTCGTTGCGCACCCAGGCGGGCGCATCGACCGAGGGCAGAGGCAGCCAGGCTTGCGTAACGCCTTCCGGGTTCAGAATCTCAATGTGGGAGGTCACTTCGAACGTGCGCCAGCCGAACGATTGCGTCCCGAGTTCCTGCCCTGCCAAGCCGCGCCCGGGGAACGCAGCGGCGGCGGAAAGGGCGGCGCCTGCGCTCAGAAAGGAACGACGATCCATTGCCTGCCTCCGTATCTCCGGACAAAAAAATGCCGGGCAATGATACCCGGCGAAATCTACTACTGGAGGAATTCTTGCTCAGTTGGACTCGGAGGACGCCACGCGGATCGGGGCTTTGGGCATCGGCTGGCAGGTAATCTTGTCGTCGATCATGACGCACTTGTCGTTGCCGTTGAGGCTGAAGTCGACGCGTTTCTTGCCGTTTTCCATCGATACGCGCAGGGTGTCTTCGGCGAAGGCGCTGAAGCTGGACAGGACGGCTGCGATCAGAAGGGTGCCGAGAATCTTGTTCATGGTTTGTTCCTCCAAAAGCGTTTCGTGTTGGAGAAACTTTACGTTCGACGGGGTGGCCGGCGCGTTGTACTGTTACCGCCTTTGCGTGTGATTTATTCACATCCGAAGTTCTCCGAGCCAATATGCGGTATCGACCGGGGGAACATGGCTGCAGTCGCTGAAAACGGCCGGCAAGTGGTCTCGGGCGAGCGGTTCTGCCTTACCGTCATCTTCGGACTGCATGGATCGAGCGGGCGTACCTCTGCCTTGACGATTTCCTGGGTCCCGGGCGAGCCTTGATCTGCGCCCGCCGAACAGCTTTAATGTTCGGGACGGCCAGGCTGGATTCGGGGCGAACGGCCTTTTTGCTCTACGCGGCATGTTCGGTGGCTTCCCCCGGGGGAAGATTGCGAGCGCTTTGAACTGAAGGAGGCAACCGAGTGACGACCGAAGTCCGCCAGTGGCTGGAAGCACTTGGCATGTCGCAATACGCCGATGCGTTCGAAGCCAACGATATTACGGCGGACTTGCTCCCGCGACTCAGCGACCAGGTACTGAAGGATATCGGGGTTGCGAGTGCCGGACATCGACTCCGCATACTCGGCGCGATGTCACGCCTGGCGGCCCTCGCCGACAGATCGCCGTACGGAAAGTTGCAAGGCAAAGCTAAGCCCGAATTATCTTCACCGAACGACGGCGAGCGCCGGCAGGCGACCATTCTGGTCGCGGACATTTCCGGGTACACGGCTTTGTGCGGACGCCTCGACGCCGAACAGGTACAGGCCATGCTAAGCCAGTTCTACGACGTCACGGATCGCATCATCGCAAACTACGGTGGTCAGGTGATCGACCACGCCGGCGACGCCACGCTGGCATCGTTCGGTGCCCCCGTCGCACACGGCAACGACAGCGAAAGAGCGACGCGCGCAGCGATCGACATGCATGAAAAAGTCGCTGCCATTACCGATCCGACCGGTCAGGCGTTGACGTTGCACATAGGCGTAGCCAGCGGCGAGGTGGTGGCCGCGACGATCGTAGCGGGCGCACATCCAAGGTATGCGATCACCGGCGACGCGGTTAACCTCGCCGCCCGGCTGAACGCGGTGACGCAAGCCGGCCAAACGCTCATCTCCGATGCGGTCTGGCGTTCGGTGTCTCGAACATTCGACGCGCAACCTCTGGGCGAGGTGCCGATCAAGGGGTTCGACAAACCCGTCAGCCTGTGGAGAGTGACCGGCTTGCGGAGCGCCGGCGCAGAGCGAAGCTCCTTCATCGGCCGCCAGATCGAATTGCGGCAGCTTCTCGGCGTACTGGATGGCGTGATAGAGAATGGGACGGGGCTCGCACTCTGTGTGCGAGGGGATGCCGGCATTGGCTAGTCCAGGCTCATCGAAGAGTTGCGACAGCAGGCCTGCAGCCGCGGCTTCGCCTGTCATACGGGCCTGGTACTCGACTTCGGCGTAGGCAAGGGCCAGGACGCGATCTCCGCCATCGTGAAAAATGTACTGGAGGTGGATATCCGGGGCGACGAGGCCGCGCTGCGCACGGCAGTGCAGGCCGCTCTGGTGTCCGGCCTGATCAATTCAGATCAATTGATGTTGATCAACGATCTGCTGGAATTGCCGCAGTCCTCGGAACAGCGTGCCGCGTTCGAAGCGATGGACCATAAGACGCGAATGCAGCGAATGGGTGAGTTGCTCGTCGGCATCTTGCAGAAATCCGCGTTGCAGCGCCCGCAACTATTGGTGGTGGAGGACATCCACTGGGCGTCGTCCGACCTGCTGCCTTATCTGGCCCTGCTGACCCGGGCAGCAACCGGGTCGCGCATGGTGTTGATGATGACCTCGCGTTTCGATGGCGACCCGCTCGACAAAAGCTGGCGCGCTTCCACGCACGGCAGCCCGCTGATGACCGTCGATCTGGGACCGCTTCGTCCGGAAGAATCCCGGCTGCTGGCCGCCGGGCTGATGGGCTCGTCCAACCGGCTGGCGCTGGAGTGCATTGCGCGCGCCGAGGGGAATCCGCTGTTTCTGGAACAGTTGCTGCGTAACGCTGCGGAAAGCGAGGCGACGAATCTTCCGGCCAGTATCCAGAGTCTGGTGCTCGCGCGAATGGATCGGCTCCCGCAGCGCGACAAGGCCGCATTACAGGCCGCCTCGGTCATTGGCAAAAGATTCGCGCTCTACGCGCTGCGCTCCCTGACTGGCGATCGCGACTTCCGTTGCGACGAGTTGATCGCCAGCGATCTGGTGCGGCCCGACGCTTCCGCTTTTGTATTTGCGCACGCCCTGATCCAGGAAGGCGTTTATTCGTCCCTGTTGAATGCCAGGAAGCGTGAGTTGCACCTTCGCGCCGCGGATTGGTTCGGGGAGCAGGAGCCGCTCCTGCGCGCCGAACATCTGGATCGCGCATCGGATCCGGCCGCGGCGCTGGCTTACCTTGTGGCCGCGGGTGCCCAGGCAGGAAAATTCCGGCACGAGTCGGCCTTGCGCCTCGCTGACCGCGGTATCGAGCTTGCCACGGAGGACGCCGTGCACTGCCCACTGTTGCTGTTGCGCGGTGATTTGCTGCGCGAGGCTGGCCGATCGAGCGATTCCATAGCGGCATTCCAGCGCTCGTTGACGCTTGCCGCCGACGAAGGCCAGCGCGTCCACGCCTGGATGGGAATCGTGGCAGGACATCGGGTGACCTCCGATATCCCGGCTGCAATGGCCGCGCTCGACGAGGCACAACGCATCGCGGAACAACAGGAATCCGCCGAACGGCGCTCGCGCATCCACCACGTGCGGGGCAACCTGCATTTCGCCATGGGCGACGGTGCCGCGTGCCGCAAAGAACATGAGTCGGCCCTGCAACTGGCCCGGCAGGCGGGGAACGCAGAGTGCGAAGCACAGGCGCTAAGCGGGCTCGGCGATGCGCAATATCTGCTGGGGCGGCTGGCTACGGGGCTGGACTACTTCCTGCGCTGTGTGGCGTTGTGTGAGCGCGCGGGGCTGGCGAAGGTGCGGATCCCGAATCGCTGCATGGTGGGTCACTGCCTGTACTACGTCAACCGGATGAAAGAATCCGTGGTCCAGATTCGCCTTTCGCTCGACGAGGCGCGCAGCATGGGACAGGCGCATTCCGAGATTTTTGCCCTCCAGTCGCTGGGATTCCTGCTTGCCGGCAGGGGCGATTATGAGGGCGCAGAAACCGCGATCCTCGGTGGAATTCCGCTGGCCCGTGCGGCTGGTGCGCGACGATATCTGGCCATGATGTTGTGCACACTCGCGCAGGTGAGGCTCGCGGGCGGGGCGCGCGAAGAAGCCAGGGCGCATCTGGATGAGGCGCTGGCATTGGCGCGCCAGACCGGGATGGCTTTTGCCGGCCCGATGATCCTCTCGGTCATCGCTGCGACCGAGCAGGCCCCCGATCTGGCCCGGCAGGCTCTGGCGCAGGGCGAAGTCGTACTTCGCGAATTTGGCATGGCCCATTGCTGCCTGCATTTTTATCGAAACGCCATGGATGTCAGCCTGCAAAGTCGCTCCTGGGATGACGTGCTCCGTTACGCCGCAAGACTGGAGGACTACGTGAGTGCGGAACCGTTGCCGTGGGCGACGCTGGTCATCGAGCGG
>JANXPQ010000225.1 GCA_025357235.1 Betaproteobacteria bacterium | reverse complement strand
CGGGCTCGGCTGTCGAGCGCCTGCACCTCGGCTACGCGGCTGAGGAGAGCGGGCGGGCGAGGGAGCTGGAGACGCTGCTCACCGTCAGCGAGGTGCGGTCGTGATCTTCTGCGGTTGCTGCGAGATGCCCTTCGCTCGCGCGGACCTGCGCGACCCGTACGACTCCCCCTACGGCGGCAGCGATGAGCTGTGGTGCGAGGCGTGCATCGACACTGCCGGCGAGCGTCAACAGGAAGCGCGCGACGAGGCGTACTACGGCGGGGAGCTGTGATGGCTCCCGTCTATATGACGCAGCGGTGCTGTTATTTCTGCTGCGACGCGCGCTGCACGCAAGAGGATTACTGCCTCGGTTGCAACGCTTTCGTTTGCAGTGCCTGCGACCACCCAAACCCGGACGAGCGCCCGCAAGAGATCGCCCACGCCCCCGAGGCACACCGCCAACACGCGGTGAAGTCATGATCTGCTCCTGCAAGCACGAGTTCACGCCGACCGCCGAAACCTACTGCGGCACGCAGCTCTACACCGAGAGCACGGGCGCCGTTTGGCTGTATCTGCTGCTCCACAACTGTCCGTCCTGCGGGAGCACGCGCGCTCAAACCATGTTTTGCGACGAGCCGGAAGCGGCTGAAGAGGCAGCATGAACGCCCCCATCATCAGACTAGTCACGACGCCCACAGCCGAGAAACGCCGCGCAAGCACCGGTCGCGACATCGCCGTCGCACTCTCCGCGCTCGAACTGGACCTGCGCACCAAGTTGCCGACGCTCGGCAACCGCGAGGCCTTCGCCATGCTCCGCGCCGCGTACGACAAGCTCGATCATCAGCTCGCGCGAATTGAGTGTTTGGCGGACGAGTTTCTGGAGATGGCGCAGGCCGAGGAAGCGGAGGAACAACCATGACCAAACTAGTAGTCGTAGGCCGTAGCGGCCCGAATTTCCGTGAGCCCCGTAGCCTGATTGAGACGCTGCAGGCGAGCGTTGACTACATCTCCGAAAAGCAGCGGCAGCAGGAGCTCGCGGCGTGCGTCTCGGCTGATTCGTTGCCGAGTGAGTACGCGCTCATGATCACGCACTCCGAGCTCGACCGGGTCGTGACGCGATGAAAACCCGGACTAACCCCCGCATCCGGACGTGGCTCGAGCAGAGGGGGCGCGAGAGACCCAAATACCTTCGGGCGACCAAGATGATCGCAATCAGGATCATCGTACTCGGCGTTGAGGAGTTGCCTGTGGACGATGTGGACTTGGATCCGATCCCGGAGTGTATGAAGTGAGAGCGCCGATCCTGCTAATCGATCTCGGCTCTGTGTATTGGGCCGCATGGCACTCGTCCGCCAACGACGAAGTGTCAGCAGCACACGATCGTGCTGTTTCTCAGGTCCGGCGACTGGCCGACGGCTTCGAGCTGGTCGCGGTCTGCTGCGATTCTCCCGCGAACTTTCGCAAGGATCTGGAGCCTACCTACAAGGCAAACCGGCCTCCGCGCGACTCTGCCGCATACGAGCAACTGCGCCTCGTCAAGGAGACGCTATCCCGTGACGGTCTGCTTTTGTGGGAGGCCTTGGGGTTCGAGGCTGACGACGTTCTCGCTACCGCTTGCCGGGCTGCTGTTGCATCTGGCCATGAGGTTGTGGTGGCCAGCTCCGACAAGGACCTTACTCAGCTTGTCGAGCTGGGCGTCACATGGTTATCACCGAAGACCGGCGAGCGCCTGGGCCGCGACGGTGTGCGCGCGAAGTTCGGTGTGTGGCCCGATCAGATGCGCGACTACCTGGCGATCTGCGGAGACAGCTCGGACAACGTGCGCGGGGTCAGCGGCGTGGGGCCCAAGGGCGCGGCGAAGCTACTCGCCGAGTACGCAACGATCGAGCAGCTCATGGCAGCGGTCCAGGCCGACCCTAGCAAGGTGGCTACGCCGAAGGTCGCGGCCTCGATCGCCGAGGCGCTTGCGTGGCTCCCGACGTCGATTCAACTGGTTACGCTTCGGTACGACGTGCCGATCAATTGGGAACAAATCTACGAGCGTCGCGAGGTGCGCCCGCTCTCAAATGAAAGCCTGGATATGTCCGAAGAAGAACAAGAGACCGATTCGCCCGAGCCATCTCAAGATCAGGTACAGGACGCGCCAAAGCAAGATCGGCAGCTTGCGCCGCAGTCGTCGGAGGCTCAACAGCAGCAGCTCGCACGGATCCCGCCAGAACAAGCGCTGGTTGCGCCGCCAAGTTGGGACTTGGGCCTTGAGCCAACATCGTTGGGCGCCGCTTACAAGTTGGCCACCGGCCTCTACAACTCCCGACTGTACTCGCGCTTTCCGTCGGTCGAAGCGATCTGGGCCATCATCATTCGGGGGCGCGAAATGGGCATGGGCGCACTGACTAGCTTGGACTCGTTCCACATTGTGGAAGGCAAGCCGTCCCCGTCCGCGCATCTGTTGATTGCGCGCGCGAAATCGCACCCGGATTGCGAATATATCGAATACGTTGGCGGCGACGAGACGTTCGCGGAATGGGAAGGCAAGACGAAGCGCGGCAAGAAGCCCGTGACGCTGCGGTACACGATTGACCAGGCGAAGCGCGCGGGGCTGCTCAAGAGCGGCGGCAATTGGGAGAAGCGCCCCGGAGAGATGCTCCGCAAAACATGCGGCGTGCAGCTGTGTCGCATACTGGTTCCAGGCGCTATGCAGGGCCTGTACGCCGCTGAAGAATTGGACGCGGCCTGATGATCAACGCGGTCGTAGCCGGCAACTTGGGCAAGGATAGCGAGCTTCGCCAAGCAGGCGGGGCGATGGTTTGCTCGTTCAGCGTGGCGAGCTCTTCGAAGGTGAAGGGCGCAGAAGTCACGACGTGGGTGAGGTGTAGCCTCTTCGGTAAGCGCGGCGAGGCGCTCGCCGAGTACCTCACTAAAGGCAAATCCGTTTGCGTATCCGGGGGACTCACAGCCCGAGAATATGAGGGTAAGACGTACCTGGAGCTCCGCGTCGATGACGTAAAGCTCATGGGTGGCGGCAAGGAAGCGAACGGCTCCGGCGGCTCACCCCGAGGCGGCAGCGCGCGAGACAAGGGATCGTCTAGCGGCAAGACGATCGGCGGCGAATCATATAGCGACGCTGACTACAGCGACGACGAAATCCCGTTCTGAACTACCACCCTCGCCAACGGCGCCGCTCGAATGCCCCAAACGAGCGGCGCCGTTGCGGACCTAATTCACCCAACTTCGAAAGGAACGATCATGCTCACTACGTACTGGGATCTGGAAGAGAACGCGCGCTCCGCGCTGAACCGAGAAGAGGTGGAGCGCTTTCTAGACGCCGAGCTGATGACGAAGGGCGTGCTCAAGGTGGCTCCACTCGTGCTCGACGACGAGCCGCAGATTGGTGAACTCGCAACCACTACTTACTACTGGGTCGACGGCTTCCCGAACGTGCTCCTGGACACCGCCGAATCCGCGTCAGCGTTCGCGTGCCTGGAGCCGATGCAGCTTGGATCTGAGTACCTCTCCGGCGACTACCGCCAAGCGGTTAAGTTCGCGAAGCCCCCAGAAGCCCTGGGCGTCAATCAAGTGACCGTTGCGGCTCACGACGAGTTTATCCGGCGCCGCTCGGACCTCGAAAAACGCGGCACGATTCGAGCCTCGAACTCGAAGCGTCGCGAGGAATACGAGCGCGACTCGAAGGCGCAAAGCAAGGTGCTGGACGGGGTGTGGGAGGACTGGGCGCGCTGCCGCGACATCGATCGAGCGCACCGCCGCACCGTTGCCACGTTCAAGGACTACGTGAATACCGCCGGCGACGAACTGACGGCTGCGCGCTTTCTCGCCAAGGCGTTTACGAAACAACAGATCATCGAGGCGCGCGAGTGGCTTGGCGCGTCTATCCCAGATGCTGACGAGCCGTTGTGTTCGCCGACGGGGCCTATCTCGGTCGTGGTCGACGACATCGCGTTCTGACCTACCCAAACTCCCACCCACCGCCCCACAACTAGCAGTGACACCTCACCTCGCGTGGATTCGCCACTCGCGGTGATTGCTGATTACGGGGCGGTGGGTGAACCTTTTACAGATTGAGGACGTGATGACGACCAGAAGAGAACCCGAACCGACTCCAGCCCCCGAACCCAAACGCCGCCCACAGTCCGACGCGCGGAAGGCCGCGGCGATTGTCGACAAGCTTGCTGGGTTCGACGCGGATGAGGCGGAGGAGTTGGCGAACACGCCTGCCACGATCACCGCAAAGTATGTCGCTAAGCGGGCGGCGTTGCTCGTGGACGAGAGCGGCGATGTGGCCGAACTCGTTCGAAAGATGCGGGCGTGAGCACTCAGGCGTCGCTCGCCATTGATGCTGGTCCGCTTGCCGCTGGTGAGCGGTTCCGTATCTTTCAGATCGACGCCGTCGAGTGGCTAAACTCGTTGGACCCCGGCTCGATCGACCTTGTGATCACCGATCCCGCGTACGAGTCACTCGAAAAGCACCGCGAGAAAGGCACTACGACGCGTCTGAAGGTCAGCGCCGCTTCGAGCAACGAGTGGTTCAAGGTCTTCCCGAACGCGCTCTTTCCGGAGCTGTTCGCTGGCGTGTATCGCGCGCTCAAACGCGATTCGCACTTCTACATGATGTGCGATCAGGAGACGGCGTTCTTCGCGAAACCGCTCGCCGAGGCGGCTGGATTCAAATTCTGGAAGGCCATCATCTGGGACAAGTGCACCATCGGAATGGGCTATCACTATCGGGCCCGCCACGAGTTCGTGCTCTTCTTCGAGAAGGGAAAGCGCAAGCTAAACGACCTCGGAGTTGCCGACGTGCTGAGCGTGCCGCGCGTGCGCGGTCTTCAGTGCAACAAATGCGGAGTTTTATCCCGATGCGACGATCAAGAGGTTCAGGGAAGCTCAACACGAAAGGCTACGTTCAGAAGCACGTCGGCGCCGGACGACTCAGACTCGCTCATGTTCTCGAGTGGGAGCGACACAACGGCCCAGTCCCATCCGGGATGCAGGTCCACCATGAGGACGAAGACAAGCAAAACAACGACATCGGAAACCTCAAAATCGTCGACGCAACTACGCACAAGCGAATCCACAGCGGATGCGAATTGCGCGACGGAGTTTGGTGGAAGCCCTGTCGGTGCTGCAAGTCACTCAAACCGATCGCCATTGAACACTGGTATTTCCACCCAAATGGGCGATGGCCAATTCTCGGATGCTGTCGCCCTTGCCACATCAAAAACGTTGTCCGTCGGAAGCAACTCAAGCGCTTGTCCGCGCTGCGGCAGTCGCAGGCGTAGCGTTTATCCCACCGAAAAGCCTGTGGCGCTGAGCGAGATTCTGATCGGTCAAAGCTCCGAGCCTGACGCAATCGTCGCCGACCCGTTCATGGGCTCGGGCTCGGTTGGTGTCGCGGCGCTCCGGCAGAGAAGAAGATTCATCGGCTCGGATATCTCGGAAGACGCCATCGAGGTAGCTTACCAGCGGCTAGTTGAGGCGAGTTCGTAATGCATTGCCGAGCCCCTCACTGCCTCGCCCCGTGCCACGTGCACGGCGCATTCGAGCTGCCGTTTTGCGCGGACCACACACGAGCGCTGACGCCACACAAGCGCGCCCTCGTCTTCTCGATCGCCAGCTTCAGCGTGCTCGACATCACGGCGCGAGGGAGGGCGAACGCGATCGTTCTGGAGTGTTGTCGCTACTTGGTTTCGAGAGAGGAACGGAGGCACGCATGAAACCACTCAAGTGCTACATCGTCGAGCGAGAGGTGAAGCCGGGGAAGTGGCGGCCTCAATTTCAGGACGCTGAGCTTGCGCTGAAAAGCGCAAGGTCCGTGCTCGCCTACACGCGCCAGTACTACGACGGCACCTTCCGTCTCCAGCCCTACCTGCTGATTCCGGTGACCGTGAAGCCGCCGCTCTTGCTACCGGCTACACCGAGATCGAAGTGATTGAAGACCTGCGAGCGATGTCCAGGAAGTGGAGGGCTGAGCTATGAGCGCCCCTCGAGTTTTCGGGGTCGAAGCGCAACCCTGTGGCATGGTCGGCCACTACTCCCACTGGAGCTGGGATTTCGGGCCGCTCAGCGCAAGCCTAGAGCAGGATCCAGACGGAACATGGTCCTGGAACTGCGGCGACGGTGGCTGTGCCGGGGAGGCCACGGAGCAGGAAGCTCTAGCCGCCATCGAGCGCGAGCTGCTTGCAATCTCTGAGGCTATTCAGGCGGCGGTGAAGGCCGCGAAGGGAGACGAGTGATGGCAAAACTGATTGAGGCGCTGCAAATATTCGCGAAGTACAAGGACGTCGATTACCCGACTAACGATCAATGCCAGGCGGAGCTGCTCGCCAAGTACGCAGCGCCAGAAGCACCGAAGGAGACCTTGTGACGTGGGCTGCGTCGAGAAGTACGGCTACCCGCGCTGCTATGGGGCCTTCTACGACAACGCCGGCTGCTATTGCCCTGCGGCCGATACGAAAATCAAAACAGGTCTAGCGCTGCGCGTTGCCGACCTGGAGACGAAGGTCGAGGCGCTAATTGAGCGCGTTGAGCAGCTTGAGAAAGAACGAGTATGACCATGAAATCCCTAATCCATCAACTACTCGACGGCGGCCCACGTCTCCAATCAGCGGCGATTGTCAACCTATACAGGAAGGCGGTCGAGCTGAACCCGGGCTTGCTACCGACGGGTGACTGGCTCGCCTTCCTACAGCGCGAACTCGACGCCGAAACTCCCTCTCTCGACCAAGCCATGGGGAAACTCGGCGAAGCGAGCGGGGCTTACGTAGAGGCCAGGGAAGACGAGCGGCTGATTGACGCCAGCATGGCCAAGGCGACCGCTGGGCTCAAGGAGAGGCCGTTCCTGGTCGAGGGGCACGACGCGGCGCACTGGCATGCGGAGTGCCAACGCATCGCGAAGCACGACGGAGAGACCTTGGCGAAGTTGCTAGCTGAGCGCGATGCCCTCAGCGCCCGACTGGCCATCAACCAGCAGCTTCGCGTCGAACTCAGCGAGCGTATGGCGAAGTCTGAGGCGGAGCGCGACCAGTTCCGGGAGCGGGTGCGGAGACTGGAGGAGCGCCCCACGACACGCGAAGCCCTGGACGCCTTACTGGGCGGAGCCAGGCCAAGTATCAACTGCGCCTCGACCCCGCAGCCGACCGTCATCTACACCGGAGAGACACGGCCGGTTGAGCTGGTGCTTCGCTGCACCGTAACGGGCAATCCGTGCGGCACAGATACGATCATGGTCGGCACCCAGTGCCTTTGTGCGCCGTGTCTAAACTACGCGCAAAAGTTCGATGCGCCGGGCGCTCCGGGGCTCCGCATCATCGACACCGGAGAGACGCGGCCAACGGCGGAAGTGCTGGCGGTAGCGTTAGGCAAACCCGAACCCCGCGTCATCCGCTGGCCAGAGCCTCCCGTGGTCGGGCGAAGGTATGAGATTGTGGAGATTGACCTGCGGGACACGAAGCCGCAGCACAAGGTCGGCGAAATCGCCGCGGGCGGGAACAACAGCGGCGATGGGCTAGTTTTCCGCTCCACCATCGGCAACTATTTCGTCCAGGGAAACCGCGCGGGGTACGACACTAGCGGCACCTACGTCACCGCTCTCCGCGAGCTACCGGACGAGTCGAAAGGGGAGGAGTGATGGCGAGCGAGATTTGCGACGACGAGTTCAACGCCAAGTACGGCGAGCAGGCCATCCGCATCGGAGGTCGCTCGCCCGGCGTGCTTCATGTTGGCGGCCCTGAGCTGACCATCGAAGCCGGGGGCAAGGTCTTCACTTTCGAGTGGCATTCATATTGCGGACCGATGCCCATCAACAGACGCCTGCCCGGTAAATCACCCTTCTGGCACGCTGTAACCCTCTGGTGCGAACAGGGCAAGCGGATGGATGACAACCGGCGAGCGCTCTGGGATGAGCCTCCGCCCGCACCCCCCGAAGACCTTGTGCGCGTTGGGCGCAACATTTACCCACGAGTGATGTACGAGCGACTGACAAATAAGGCGACCGATGGCGACGTGTCCTGACTGCAAACGCGAGATGATGAGCGCGCTCGATTCGTCCATCGGGCGATGCCTCGCGATCTGGTATTCGAGCGCCGACCATGAGCAGGGAAAGGTCATCCGGGAATGCCTGAGGCTAGCCGTCGCTCAGCTCCGTGCCCGGGCTGAATCAGCGGAGGCTGAGCACCGAGCTCTCGTCGAACGCATCAAGGAAATCTCCGACG
>JANXPQ010000217.1 GCA_025357235.1 Betaproteobacteria bacterium | reverse complement strand
GTCGGCGAACACGGTCCGTACGCCCTCACCGACCAGCGCCTGCGCGATGGCGCGGCCAATGCCGTTGCCGGCGCCGGTGACCAGCGCCGCTTCTTGCGCGGGGTCGAATGGCCTGTCGAATAGGCTCATGTCGGTCGGATTTCCTCGGCGAATGGCGCGGTGTAATCCGCATCAATTTGCACCCCGGCGCAATATGCTTTCCAGTGGAATTCGCCGGTCCTTGAACCCTGTCCTCGGCGCGCGCGACCAATCCCGGACGAATTCTCCCCGCGCCCAGCCGCCCCCGTCCGCAAAACAGGCAATCCGATGTACAGCATGTTCTACGCCGGCCTCATCGAAGCCCTCGGTGCCTTTGCGCTGTGGTCGATCGTCACGGATATCCGGGCGGGGAGCACGACCAACCGCAGCACGACCATCGAGGTCAAGGACAACCCGGGCGGGTTCTATTTCGTTCAGATCGCAAAGGCCGGCGTGGTCTGCTTCGCCGCCGCCACCCTGTTGCACGGGCTCGGGCTGATCGGCGATCCCGTGACCTGGATCCACGAGACATTCCCGTTTCTCAAGTCCCGCTAGCACATCGGCCGGCGGGCCTGCCGCGTGCCCAGCCGGTATCGCGGTTGCGCTGGATCAATTCGGCACATCGCCCGCATCGATAGGTTGCTTTCGCCCGGCCGGAAATCGGCCTATTCTTAGGGACAGCAACCGGCGGGACCATCCCTATGCGAACCCGCGTTCGAAAGTTTGCCCACGTTCTGGAACGCCTTGGCCTTGCCATGGCCGGCGCGGCGAGCGGGTTGTTTGTGGCCGCGCTGGTGGGAGCGAGCATCGCAGCCCTGACCAACCAGGCTTTCCTGCTCCTGATGATGCTCGGCGGCGCGATCGGATTCTATCTCGGGATCGACACCCCGCCGTTGCCCTTCAAGGCCACCAGCGGCCAGCCTTCGAACGGCGATTGGGTCGGCAAGATCGACACCGCGGAATTCCTCAGCGCGGTCGGCACTTTCCTGGCGGCGTTCTCGGCCTTTGCGTCCGTCGGCGTGATCGTGCTTCGCCATGATCCGCATATCGCCTGGACCTGGATGATCATGGCAGGATGGTGCATCGGCGTAACAATGCAGATCGTCGCCGGCGCGATTGCGCGCAGGCGATAAGGCAAGCGGGAACCGGCGCGCGGCTGCGTCTTCCTGTCACGCCGACCAGATCGCGGCCGATGGATCGTGGACGTCAATGCCGCATGCGCGTGAGTTCCACGCTTGGAACCCGAAAATAGCCGAGCTTATGCTGTCGGATTCAGCCGTCCTTAAAAATTCTCTGGCATAAACCAGCCATGAAAATCATTCGCGAATTCCTGGTCGATGAAACCGCCGCCACCGCGATCGAGTACGGCTTGATCGCCGCCGGTATCGCCATTGCGATCATCACCGCCGTCAACGGCGTTGGTAGCAAACTCTCTTCCAACTTCGTCAAGATCAGCACGTCGCTGAAGTAGCGCGGGCGCACTGCGCGTCTCCGGACGAAGCTTCGCTTCGCCTTGCGAACCATGAGGCCCCACCAGCCCCTCAATCGTAAACCCCGGATTAATTCACACCACCTATGATGGCTCTCCGGTTCCCTCTCCATCGCAAATGGCCCAATTCCCATGAAAATCGGCACGCTTCTCACCGCCGCCATCGTTTCGCTTTCCGCCGTCGGCGGCGGCCTCGCCGTCTACGTGGCGGTGACCAAATACCAGACGATGGACAAGGTCTCGGTCGCACAGAGCCGGCTAGCGGTGGTGCGGGCGGTCGGCGAGATCCCGCGCTACATGAACCCGGAGCGCGGCTTTGCCACCAACATCCTGCTCGGGCCCGCGACGATCGAACCGAAGCTGCGAACCGAACTGAACGAAAAGTACCGCAGGGATACCGACGGCGCGCTGGCCAAGATGAACCATATCCGCACTACGCTGCCCGGCTCGCTCGACGACAGCACGGCCTTGGGCAACGGGATCGACGCGCTAAACGCCCAGTTCGCGGCGCTGCGCACCTCTATCGACAAGGCCCTCGACGGCCCGGCCGAGCCGCGAAAGGATGCCGCCAGGAAGATCGTCGCCGACAACGCCGTGTTCAACACCGCCGTGACCAAGCTGCTCGACGATCAGGTCCGCAAGATCGCCCAGCTCGACGGCGACGCCTACCGGCAGGCCAGCTACGCCAACATCGCCTGGACCCTGCGTGACGTCGGCGGTTTCAATTCCAGCCTGCACAAGAACCTTGTCGCCGCCAAGCGCGCGGCAACGGACGCCGAAAAGATGGATTTGAGCCGCTCGCAGGGCCGCAACGACCAGATCCTGATGTCGCTGCAGGACCTGCGCGGCAACCCCGCCACGCCGGTCAATGTTGCGGCGGCGCTGGCCAAGATGAACGATGCCTATGTCGATAGTTTCGGCAAGGAGATGAAGTTGGCCAAAGACGGCGCAGCAAGCGGAAAATACGAGCACGATGTCGATGCGTTCTTCGTGGAATCGCAGCGCGGCCTCGGCTCGATCATCACGGTGCGCGACGCCTTCTACGACAACGCCGACCAGATTCTGGGCTCCGCATGGTCCTCCGCACGTTTCAGCTTCTTCATCGCGCTGGCTGGTCTCATCGCCGTCATGGCGGCAAGCGCCGGCATGATCGTGATGGTCCGCCGCCGCGTCTGCAAGCCGATCGTCGACCTCACCGCCACCATGTCGCGGCTCGCCAGCGGCGACATGACCGATGACGTTTCCGGCGCCGGGCGTGGCGACGAGATCGGCGCGATGGCGGCTGCGGTTCGCGTCTTCAAGGACAACATGATGGAAGCCGAACGTCTGGCCGCCGAGAAGGCCGTCGAAAGCGACGGCAAGATGCGGCGCGCGCAGGTTCTCGACGAGCTCACGCGCGCGTTCGAAGCCAAGGTGACCGAACTCGTCGGCGGGCTGTCGGCGGCTTCCTCCGTGATGGAAGGCACCGCGCAGTCGATGTCGTCGACCGCGACCGCCACCAATCGCCAGGCGGCCGTCGAATACGAAGTAATCGCCAAGTAGTAGCCGGGAATTTCGCGTTTTTCAACGGGTGCGCCTGAGCGCCAGCCCTTGCCGTCAATCACCTGCTCGTTGGCCAGCACTGTCTGATCAACCGGGTCCCAATTCACCACCTGAGTCTTGCGATAGGCAATACCTTTTTCGAGCATTTTCAAAAACAGCCACTGGTTCCACTTGTAGTACTCAGGCTTGCAGGTGGCGAGCTCGCGCGACCAGTCGATGGCGAAGCCGAGCGACTTGAGTTGCTGCTTCATGTACGTGATGTTGTCGTCAGTCCATTTGGCGGGCGGCACGTTGTTGGCGATCGCGGCATTTTCGGCGGGCAGGCCGAACGCATCCCAGCCCATCGGCTGAAGTACGTTGTAGCCGCGCATCTTGTGCCAGCGCGACAGCACGTCGCCTATCGTGTAGTTGCGTACATGGCCCATGTGCAATTTGCCGGATGGATAGGGGAACATTGACAGGCAATAGTACTTGGGTTTACCGGCTTCTTTCCTTGCGCGAAAGGATTCTGTCTGATCCCAATATTGCTGCGCGGCAGCTTCGATATTCCTGGGTTGGTAGTCCTGTTGCATTTATCTTCTGCATGGGTTTGATGAGGCCGTCATTATAGCGGCATCGTCAATTCAACACATGGCTGCTATATCAAAGAGAGGCATTCTGCTAGAATTGCCGTCCAAAATTTTATAAATCCCTCCAGGAGAGTCCTACTATGTCCCGCAAACATCCCGTGATTGCCGTGACCGGTTCGTCAGGTGCCGGCACCACTACGGTCAAACGTGCTTTTGAAAACTTGTTTCGCCGTGAAAAAAGAAAGAACAACAACAACCCTCCTCCTATTGCTGAGCGAAGATCTATAAGCCGCGCTGAAAAAGGAATTCAAGCAGCGATCATTGAAGGCGATAGCCTGCATAGCCTGGATCGTATGGCGTTTCGCGCTGCCGCTGCCGCTGCTGCCAAAGCGGGCAACAATACCTTCAGCCATTTCGGCCCGGAAGCCAACCATTTCGACAAGATCGAGGAAATGTTCAAGACCTATGGCGAAACCGGCACGTGCAAGCGCCGTTACTATGTGCATAGCGAAATAGAAGCCGAGCAGCATAACAAGCACTTTGGCGTGACCGACCTGAAGCCCGGCGTATTCACCCCATGGGAAGACATTGAGCCAGGTTCAGACCTGTTGTTCTATGAAGGTCTGCATGGCCTGGCAACGGATGGCAAGTACGATGCAGCCAAATATGTGGATCTGGGTATCGGCGTCGTGCCGGTGGTTAATCTGGAGTGGATCCAGAAGATTCACCGCGATGGTGCCGAGCGAGGTTATTCTGCAGAGGCAACGGTAGATACGATCATGCGTCGTATGCCTGACTACATCAAGTTCATCACCCCGCAGTTCTCGCGCACCGACATCAACTTTCAGCGTGTTGCTACTGTGGATACATCCAATCCGTTCATCGCGCGCGACATCCCGACACCGGATGAGAGCTTCGTGGTGATACGCTTCCGCAACCCAAAGGGCGTGGATTTCCCCTACATGCTCGCGATGATTCCCAACTCGTTCATGTCCCGTGCCAACACGCTGGTCGTGCCCGGTGGAAAAATGAGCCATGCGCTGGAAATCATACTTGCGCCTATCGTGCATGACATGATTGAGAACAAGAATAAATAACGAGTTTTCAGGAAACCAAACGGGGAATCAAACGGCAAGTTTGGTTCCCTGTTTTATTTTGCCATGAGTATTCTCGACGGCCTTAATCCCGAACAACGACAAGCGGTCACCCTGCCCCATCAATCCGCGCTGATCCTCGCGGGCGCGGGCAGCGGCAAGACGCGCGTGCTGACCACGCGCATCGCCTATCTCATCAATTCGGGCGCAGTGAGCCCGCACGGCATACTCGCGGTGACGTTCACCAATAAGGCGGCGAAGGAGATGATCACGCGCTTATCGGCGATGTTGCCGATCAACACGCGGGGCATGTGGATAGGCACGTTCCACGGGCTGTGCAACCGCATGTTGCGCGCGCATCACCGCGAAGCGAACTTGCCGCAGGCGTTCCAGATACTCGACAGCGGCGACCAGTTGTCCGCGATCAAGCGGCTGATGAAAGCGATGAACGTGGACGATGAAAAATATCCGCCGCGTGAGATGCAGTGGTTCATCAGCGGCAGCAAGGAGCAGGGGTTGCGCGCAAACGAAGTCGAGGCTTTCGATCCCTACACGCGGCGCAAGGTGGAAATCTTTGCCGAGTACGATGCGCAATGCCAGCGCGAAGGCGTGGTGGATTTTTCCGAGTTGCTGTTGCGTTGCTACGAACTGCTGTCGCGCAACCAGCAACTGCGCGAACATTATCAGGAGCGCTTCAAGCACATTCTGGTGGACGAGTTTCAGGATACGAATCCGTTGCAATATCGCTGGTTGAAATTATTGGCCGGCAAAGACAATGCGCTGTTCGCAGTGGGCGACGATGACCAGTCCATCTATGGATTTCGCGGCGCGACTGTCGGCAATATGCAGGAGCTGCTGCGCGATTTTCACGTAGAGAACGTCATCAAGCTGGAACAGAACTACCGCTCGCACGGCAATATCCTTGATGCGGCTAACGCGCTGATCAGCAACAACCTCAAGCGCCTCGGCAAGAACCTGTGGACGGCAGAAAGCGGCGGCGAAAAGTTGCGCGTATATGAGGCAGCGACCGACGTGGACGAGGCAGCGTTCATCGTTGATGAAATCAAGCAGTTGAAAACCGAAGGCATCAATCTCAAAGAGATCGCGCTGCTGTATCGTTCCAATGCGCAATCGCGCGTGCTGGAACATGCGCTGGTCTCCGCCGGATTGTCGTATCGCGTGTATGGCGGGCTGCGTTTCTTCGAGCGGCAGGAGATCAAGCATGCGATGGCTTATTTGCGCCTGATGCAAAATACCGACGATGACAATGCGCTGCTGCGCATCATCAACTTCCCGACGCGCGGTATAGGAGCACGCAGCATCGAGCAGTTGCAGGAAGCGGCGAAACAGAACAATACGACGCTATGGGATGCAGCGGCACGCGCGGGTGGTAAGGTGACTGCCTTTGTCGTGCTGATCGAATCGCTGCGCAGCGCGACGCGCGAACTCACGCTCCCGGAAATTATCGATCACGTGCTGGAACACAGCGGACTGATAGCACATTACCAGAACGAGACCGGCGTAAAAAAACGCGAAGCGGAAGAGCGGCTGGAAAACCTGAACGAGCTGGTCAACGCGGCGACGCTATTCGTGCATGAAGCAGAAGACGACAGCCTGACCGCCTTCTTGGCACATGCATCGCTGGAAGCGGGCGAGCACCAAGCAGGAGAACAGGATGATGCATTGCATCTGATGACCGTGCATTCAGCCAAGGGGCTGGAGTTCCACACCGTGTTCGTCACCGGACTGGAAGAAGGTTTGTTTCCGCACCAGAACAGCATCGAATCGGAAGGCGGGCTGGATGAAGAACGCCGCCTGATGTATGTGGCGATCACCCGCGCGCGGCGCAGGCTGTATCTGAGCTTCGCGCAAAGCCGCATGTTGCATGGGCAGGTGAATTACGGGATGGCATCCAGCTTCTTGCGCGAGCTACCTGAAGAATTGTTGCATTGGCTCACGCCGCGCGTTGCGCAGCGGAATGCGTTTGCAGCGAACTACCAAAACGCCAACCCCTTCCAGCCTCCCCTTGTCAGGGGAGGAGCGCCGGCTTCCCCTCTGACAAGGGGGGATCAAGGGGGGTTATGGCAAATCGGCCAAGCAGTAATTCACACCAAGTTCGGTGAGGGGATGATCGTCAACCTCGAAGGCGGCGGCGCGGACGCGCGCGTGCAAGTGAATTTCCGCAAAGCCGGTGTGAAGTGGCTGGCGTTGGAGTATGCGAAGCTGACAGCATTGTAGGAGCGGGCCATGCCCGCGACATGCGCGGGCATGGCCC
>JANXPQ010000173.1 GCA_025357235.1 Betaproteobacteria bacterium | reverse complement strand
ATGCAACCGTTCGGGTTTAAACAATGATAAAAACAACAGGCGCCGCGCTCGGGACTCTTTCACGATCTGGATTGCTCCGATCTTGGAAAGTTGTACAAGCTGCAGCGCCTGGACCTAATAATGCAACATACAAGGAAAGGTAAATGCCCTGAGGCGAAGATTCGTGGATCGGGGTCTTTTTTTCCTCTTTCCTCTGGCCTGCGGATCTTTGCAGGCCAACGGCCAGCCTGTCGTCATAGCTCACCTGCAAGGACATCTATGCGCGAGCTCCTGTTGCTTTCCGCCAGCATCGCCGCTTGCCTCTCTTCCCAGGCTTTCGCGCAAACGACCGACGAGTCCGCTTTCCTCTCCGCCCATCACTTCGAGAATCTCGACCCCAGCGTATCGCTCGGCCTGCACGCGGAGGGCGACTGGAAACTAGGGCGGGTGCCGCTGAATGTGCTGCTGCGCTATGCCGGGGCGGCGTATCGTTTCTGAACACACCCTTACGCAGGGTCCCGATTCCCTGCTTTCTCTGCACGAAGTTCGGGCAGATGGTCGAGCAGGGCAAGCTCAACCTGGATACCCCGGCAAGCCAGGTGGTACCGGGCCTCAATGAAACGAAAGTCTTCGTCGGCTGGGCCGACGGCAAACCGGTAACGCGCCCGCCCAAGCGTCCGATCACGCTGCGGCACCTGCTCACGCACACCGCCGGCTTTGCGTACGAGCTGTGGAGCACCGACGTCCAGCAATACCAGAAGGCCATGGGTATCCCGGGAATCGGCTCCTGTCAGAATGCCGCCCTGACCACGCCGTTGATGTTCGATCCGGGCGAGCGCTGGGAATATGGCATCAACATCGATTGGGCGGGCAAGATGGTCGAGACCGTCAGCGGCAAACGCCTCGGCGACTATCTGCAGGAAAACGTGTTCAGCCCGCTCGGCATGACCAGCACCGCGTTCAAGATCACGCCGGACATGCGCTCGCGCCTGGCCAAGGTCCACCAGCGCGGCACGGACGGCGCGCTCGCACCGATCGATTTCGAGATCACGCAGGAACCGGAGTTCGAGATGGGCGGCGGGCTGTACTCGACCACAGGCGATTATCTGAATTTCGTGCGCATGATGATGAATGGCGGCAAGGGCAGCGGCAATCAGGTGCTCAAGCCCGAAACGGTGGCATTGATGTCGAAAAACGCCATGGGCAACGTCAAGGTGCGCATGCTGAGGACCGCGATTCCCCCGCTCACCAACGACGCGGAATTCTTCCTCGGCATGCCGAAGAGCTGGGGCCTGAGTTTCATGATCAACGAGGAACCCGCTCCTACCGGTCGCTCGGCCGGCAGCCTGGCTTGGGCAGGACTGGCGAACACTTACTACTGGATCGACCAGCGCAAGGGCGTCGCCGGCGTCTACATGACGCAGGTCCTGCCATTCGCGGACGAGAAATCGTTACCCTTGTTCTACGCGTTCGAGAAAAGCGTCTACCAGTCGATGGGCTGATCCCGCCGGCGTGTATGGATTCGAGACGGGCGCCTGCAAGGCGCCCGTCCCGTTTTCACTCGGGCGGCACGACTTCGGCTAGTGCGATAACACATTTGCCTGACTTACCTGCGCCTTGCCGCGCGCCGCGGACTGTGGCCAAATCGCGCTTTCGACGACAGCCGCAAATTTGCGCGCGGAATCATGTCCACTCACTGGAGCACGGAACTGCACCGCCTGCTCAAACAGCAGAATGTCCGTCAGGTCAGTTTCGTGCCTGATGCGGGCCATACGGCACTCATCAAACTGTGCGAAGCGGACAATGAGCTTCGCGCCGTGCGACTCACCACCGAAGAGGAAGGCATCGCGCTAGCAGTCGGCGCATGGCTCGGCGGGAACAAGAGCGTATTGCTGATGCAGTCGAGCGGCGTGGGCAATTGCATCAACATGCTGTCCATGCTTTCCGTATGCCAGATTCCGCTGACGATGCTGGTAACCATGCGCGGCGACTGGGCCGAATTCAATCCGTGGCAGGTACCCATGGGACATGCCACGCAACCCGTTCTGGAAGAGATGGGCGTGCTGGTCAATCGCGCCGATCGCGAAGAAGACATCCTGCCGCTCGCCGAAGGCGCGCTGCGCATCGCCTACAACACGCTGCGCCCGACCGCGCTGCTGATCGGTCAGCGGTTGCTGGGCGCAAAAACTTTCGACAAGTGACCATGCCAACGACCGGATCTGCAGGCAAAGGCGCGAAACTGGAACGACGCGCCGTCGTCAGAGCGTTGCTCGCTAATCGCGGCGATTTGCTGGTCGTTGCCGGATTGGGCGCGCCGGCCTGGGACGCCACCGATGCCGGCGATCATCCGCTGACATTTCCGCTGTGGGGCGGCATGGGCGGCGCCACGGCGATCGGACTCGGCCTGGCCCTGGCGCAACCGGACCGGCGCGTGCTCGTGCTCACGGGTGACGGAGAATTGTTGATGGGCATGGGCTCGCTGGCGACGGTCGGTGTGCGGCGCCCGCGTAATCTCGCAGTCGTCGTGCTCGACAACGAGCATTACGGCGAAACCGGCATGCAGCCCTCGCATACGGCTTTCGGCGTCGATCTCGCCGCCGCCGCGAAGGCCTGCGGCTTTGCTTCGTCAGCGTTGGTCACGACAATGCAACAGGTCGCGGCCTTGCAAGCGGACATCCATGGAGGCGAAGGTCCGCTGTTCGCGCAAATCAAGATCGCCGCCGACAAGCTCCCGCTCGTCCTGCCCCCGCGCGACGGCGCTCACCTGAAGAACCGGTTTCGCGAAGCCCTGCTCGGCCCGATGGCACATACACAGCGCTAAGGTCAGCGCCGGCGGGTGGTCCTGTGTGAAAGACGATGCGTGGCGCGCAGGACCGCGCGATTCGCGGCCGCAGCGACCGACCTGACAAAACGCGAGCCGCGATCGGTATCCATGCAGCGGCTCGCCCATATTCTCGGCCAGCCCGCAGGAGCGCAACGGCGCCGCTTTCCCGGCATCGAGATCAAAGCCGGTTTGGCTCCGCAGTTTCAGCGCCGCCCGGATCAGGGCCGTCTCGCTGCGCGACCCAGATGATTTCGTCGACCAGGTCGGGCAACAGGGCAATGCAGGTCGTGTAGGGATCTTGCGGAAATCCGGTTACCGCCTGTGCGATTTTTTCGCACATAAGCCGGCCTTGCGGCCACTGCGTCTGCATGATGAACATGCCGGCCGAATCCCGGGATACCGACGTGAGATGGAATAACGGTTGCTCCAGGCCGGCGCGTTGCGCGATCGTCCGGATCGCATCTCTGAGAAGTTCGTGTCTGTTCATTCTGTCTCCGATTCACGGATGTGACAGGATGAACGTTAGCTAAGTTCCAAGACAGTTTTGCGACATCAGCCTGTCGCCCGACGACGACGCCGGTTGCCAGTCAAATCATTTCCTCCGTTCTTTTATTTCATCCCTGTATCAGAACGATGTCCCAGACCACGAGTTTCGAATCCGGCTCTTCGTTCGCCGTCGGCGGCAGGACCTGGGCTATCAGGCTGTCCTTTGCCCAGGACTGCTGCAGCAACGGGTCCTTCTTATTGAGCGGCTCATCCGGAAAGTACATCTGCGTGATCAGCCGGTTGACCTTGCCGATGACGTCGTAGTGGATGTGCGGCGGCCTCCAGTAATTCGCCACGACCGGATAGGCACCGGGCTTCACGGTCTTGTAGCGATAACGCCCCTCGGAATCGGTGACAACGTTGGCATAACCGTCGAAGTTGGGATCGAGCGCCGCCGGATTGCGGTCATGCGGATGCGTATAGCGACCGGCACCGTTCGCTTGCCAGATCTCCAGGGTCACGCCCGGACACGGTTCGCCGCGCAAGTTCAATACTCTTCCGGTGACGTAAATTGCCGGTCCCTGCGCCTGTCCTGTCCGGCCCTTGAGCCGCGTAAGATCGGCGCCGCCATCGGTGGGCTTTTGCACCGGATAGAACGGGCCCAGTATCTGATCGGGTGTGGGCATCGGCCCGTTGAAGTCGAGGCCGGCCCCATCCTTTTCCGCGGCAGCCAGGGGCGACATGAATCCCATTGCGCCCATGGCAAAAGACATCTTCAATACTTCGCGCCTCGACACCTTGTGCTCCGGGCAGGTGGGCAACAGCGCAAAAGGCGCTGTCGGAACCAGGACGCGTTTGTCTTCATTCATGCTTGTCATCTCCATGATGCGTGCCAACGCATACAACGCGTTGCAGTCGTTCAGCCGAAACTGAATCCGGGGGTGCGCGTGTAGTGATGCAGGCCTTCATCCTGGATGACGAAGGAGCGCATGCGCTGGGTGCCGGTGCTGTGGTGAGAGTGCAGCAGCGTGGCCGGTGTGATCTGCGCTGCACCGGTGGACCAGTCCACGCGCTTGCCGTCGATCATCGAGTGAATGCCCTCCCCCTCAATCGCCAAGGTCACGGCGGCGCCGTTATGGCGATGCGGGCGTTGGTCGCAACCCGGCTCCAGCGTGTTGATGGCGGTGTTGATGGTGGGAATGGTATTGGAGCTCGGTGCCAGCGCGGTGGTGGAAAACTGCACCGAGTTACCCGTGGTGTTCGCACTGACCGGACGGCTCCAGACTTCCTGGAACTGACGTTCTATTTCCGCAGCGGGCCAGTACGTGGTCTCGACGAAGGCCTGCCCGGGCAGCGGCGCGCGCAGGCACTCGAAAGCCAGCAGCGGTTCGTTGGTGACCGCGAACAGCAAGCTGTTTGCGCTGCCGGCGCGATGCACCGTTTCGCCGCCGCCCGGGAAACAGAATACGTCGCCGCTCGACCAGTCGATGACGTCATTGCCGTTGCGGCTCTCTCCGCGGCCCGACATGACGCAATAGATTTCACCCGACGCCGCAAAGGCCGTGCGCAACTGCTCAGCGGCGCGAATCTTCACATAACGGCACAGCAAGGTCGGGGTGGTGGCGGGATACTTCGTGGAAAGGTCGGCGCAGATGTCCAGCGCGATCAATCCCGTCGGCGTTGCAGTATCGAAGGCGCGGTCGCGCTCGGCAAGAAACTGGCGCACCGGCACTGCCGGCCAGGAAAACGCGAAGCCGTTTTCATTGGTGAGATAACGGGCGCGGCGGGTGTAAAGCGTTTCCGGATCGACTTCGGCGCGGATGGCGGTGGCGGTCATGACGGCTCTCCTCCTGTTTTGCCGCCTAATATACTGCGAACCGCGAAACAGCGCCCATCGCGATTTTGCGTCGCGAAAATCAGGCTTTCTTCATTTTCTGCGCAAACTTGGCCCTGAATTTGGCCACCTTCGGCGCGACGACGAACTGGCAGTAAGGCTGGTTCGGATTGTTTTCGAAATATTCCTGGTGATACTTTTCTGCAACGTGGAACTGCACGGCCGGCACGACTTCGGTAACCAATTGAGACGGGAAAGCCTTGTCCGCCGTCAGTTCGGCGATGATTTTCTCGGCCTCGGCTTTCTGCTCGGGCGAATGATAGAAAATCGACGAGCGGTATTGCGTGCCGACGTCGTTGCCCTGACGGTTGAGCGTGGTCGGATCGTGGATGACGAAGAAAACTTCCAGCAGGTCGCGGAAACTCAGGACCTTCGGATCGAAGGTGACCTGCACGACTTCGGCATGTCCGGTATCGCCATCGCATACGTCGCGGTAGGTCGGCTTCGGCGTATGCCCGCCCATGTAACCTGATTCGACGCTCTCGACGCCTTCGAGCCGGTCGTACACCGCCTCCAGGCACCAGAAGCAGCCTCCTGCAAAGGTTGCGATCTCGCGGCCTGCCTGATTCCGGACGGATGACATGAGGAGTGCTCCCACTTTCTTTGCGTCGCGCTGACAACGCAAAGCATATACGGGAAATGGCTGCCGCTGGTTGCGCCGTGCGGCCCGCTCAGGGCGTGAACTGACGCCCCCGTGAGATGACCGGGACCCTGCCATTTTATTCGCGCACCCCGCCCAGGCGGGTTCGACCTGCCCTCAACTCTTCGACTTCTTCGTGCCCGTGCTTCTCGCACCCTCGCGGGATTGCGTGCTGTACGAAACACCGTGCAGCGAGAGGTAGTCGCGTATCAGCTGCCGTATCACCTGAGACGGCGTGAGGTCCTGTGCTGCACACAGACGCTCGAATGCCTTCTTCTTCACCGGATCAATGAGAAAGGTAAGCCGGTCTGTTTTCTGTTCCATTGAATAAAGACTCCATAGTCGACTATGGAAGAGGCCCATCGACGATATTATTATCATAAAATGATAATTGAAATCGCTTTTGAATAACATATAATTCCAACAATTCGCCGCCTCTCTCAAGTCGCTCCGGACACGATCATCATGGCTGTATCGTTGCGTTTTCGCCCCAAACTGATCGACAGCCTGCGGGGCTACGGTACGGCGAAATTCGTCGCCGACCTTTCCGCAGGCGTGACCGTCGGGGTTGTGGCCTTGCCGCTTGCAATGGCGTTCGCGATCGCGTCCGGGCTCAAGCCGGAGGCCGGCATCTTCACGGCCATCGTGACCGGCCTGCTCATTTCCACCCTTGGCGGCTCATCGGTCCAAATCGGCGGTCCGGCGGGCGCCTTCATCGTCATCGTTTACGGCATCATCGAGCGATACGGTGTGGCGAATTTGCTGCTCGCGACCATGTTCGCCGGAGTCCTGATGTTTGCGATGGGCCTCTTCCGGCTCGGCAACCTGGTGCGTTTCGTCCCGGTGTCCATCGTCATCGGCTTCACCAACGGGATCGCCGTCCTGATCGCGCTTTCGCAGGTCAAGGAGTTCTTCGGACTTCAGATCGAGACGATGCCGTCCGAGTTCTTTGAGAAGCTCAACGCGATCGCGCAAAATGCCGCCACGGTGCATTTGCCCACGCTGATGCTCGGCACGACATCGCTCGCCATAGTCGTTGTTTGGCCCATGCTTTGGCGCAACAGCAGATCAAGGTCTGGCGCGATTCTGCGCCGGGTGCCGGGTACCATTTTGGCACTCGCGGCGGGCACGCTCGCGGTCGCCATGCTTCATCTGGATGTGGAAACCATCGGGAGCCGGTTTGGCGGAATTCCCCAGACGCTTCCTCCGTTTGCGCTTCCGGAGTTTCACTGGGCCCAGATCCGGAACCTGTTCTCCCCGGCGATCGCCATTGCGATCCTGGGCTCGATCGAATCCCTGCTGTGCGCCCGGGTTGCCGACTCGATGACCGGGGGACGTCACGACCCCAATCAGGAGTTGATGGGACAGGGCATCGCCAACTTCATGGCGCCCCTATTCGGTGGATTCTGCGCAACCGGCACAATTGCCCGGACCGTAACCAATATCCGCTCGGGTGCCAGGACGCCAATCGCCGGCGTAATTCATGCGCTGACGCTGCTCGTCATCATCCTTGTCGCAGCGCCGCTGGCACAAGGCATTCCGCTTGCGACACTCGCAGCGATATTGTTGTTCGTCGCTTACAACATGGGCGAATGGCATGAATTCGCACGTCTCAAGCGATTCTCGGTCAACTATCGCGCCATTCTCATTACGACCTTCGCGCTCACGGTAGTCATCGACCTGACAGTGGCAATCGAGGTCGGCCTTCTGTTGGCCTGCCTGTTCTTCATAACGCGCGTCTCCAGCCTGACCCGGATCGAACCCATAACGGAACTCGAAGAGGCGGAAGCCGGTGCGGATCGTTCTTTGGTGGAAGCGTTCCGTGTTTCCGGCTCGCTTTTCTTCGGATCGGTGACCAAGATGGAGGGCTTGCTCGATCCCAAACGGGATCAGCCCCGGGTCATGATCATGGACATGACGCAGCTTCTCAATCTCGACACGACCGGACTGGAGGCGCTGGAGGCCCTGCACGACACGCTGAAAAAACGCGGAAGCACGCTGATTCTTTGCTGTGCGCGGCACGCTCAGCCGCGCTCGTTGATCGAGCGCTCCGGCTTCGTCGCGCAGCTTGAGGAGAAAAACCTCTGCGAAACCCTCAATCAGGGATTTCGGCGCGCCGAGGAACTCACCGGGCGGGTGACAATCGCCGCTCAGGAATGGGCAACGTGAGCGTCCCCCCTGGTCAGCACAAAACTCGAGGCCCTTCGCGTTGCAAGCAACAGGGATGCGCGGCCGGATTGACGGACATGACCGGGGGGAAAACACCCCCGGCCGGTCGGCCATGAAGGCATCGAGCTACCAGATTATTGCTGCAGCCGTCCTGGAGCGCGAAGGCCGCTTTCTTTGTGTGGAGGAAAGGGTCAATGGCGTGCTCAAAATCAACCAGCCATCCGGGCGCCTCGAGATCGGGGAGACGCCCGCCTACGCGGCCGTGCGCAAGACGATCGAGGAATCCGGCTATTCATTCCTGGCGACCCACATGGTGGGAATCTACGAGTATTTTGATCTAACAACGTCGATCATGGTTTTGCGTCTGGCGTACGCCGGCGTACTGTTTTCGCCGCGTCCGGAACCGGCTCGCCCCAACGACCCGCTCATCCATGCTGTGCACTGGCTCACCTACGAAGAAGTGGAAAGCGTGCGCGAAAGACATCGCAGTCCGTTTGTCCTCCAGTGCGTCAAGGATTACCGGGCCGGCAAGTCGTACCCTCTTGATCTCGTCACTCACTTCCCTGCCTCCCCCGCGTCATGAGCCATCGCCTGTCGCAGTCATCGGGCCGCGAAACGGTCTTTGCGGACGAAAAGTCGCATAGCGCAATACTGAGGAAGAAACGTCGCGCACCCTACGGGGGGACCGTGAAGCATGGTCGTCGGGAGCGGATTTCCGGCCTTCGTCTTTGCACGCAAACTTCCCTTGTGGGGAAATCTGAACCATGAACGAATTGTGCGAGTATCTCTCGCAACTGCAGTCAGCTTCGCTTGGATCGTTCGACGGCAAGCCGTTTCTGCACGAGCGCAAAGACGAAGTCTCCCTTCATTTTGAACCGGAATCGGTACAAAGCCGAATGCGACGCAGGGCGCCCGACGCACTGGTGCTCGGTTATACGAAAGCGATGATGTCGTTCTTGCTGTTTCATCCGGCGCCGGCCCGCATTGCCATGCTGGGATTGGGAGGAGGGTCGCTGGCGAAGTATTGTCTCAAATACCTGCCGTTGGTCGATTTTACGGCCGTCGAGATCAATCCTGACGTGATTGCGTTTCGCAGCAAGTTCGCGATTCCTCCTGATTGCGATCGTTTTCGCGTTACCTGCGGCGACGGCGCTGACTTTGTCAGGGACAGTTCTAATGTGGTGGATGTCCTGTTGATCGATGCCTTCGACGTGAGCGGTCAACCACGTCAACTTTGCAGCCAGGAATTTTATGAGCATTGCTACGCCAGGCTTGAAGAGAACGGCGTCCTTGTGGCCAACTTCTGGACGGGTGACGCGCAATACGGTGCTTGCATAACCCGGATCCGGAGAGCATTCCGGAATCAGGTTGTTTGCGTCACGAGCGAGGATCCCGGGAACAAGATCGTATTTGCCTGCAAGGGCACCGGGTTTCCGCCGCCGGCGCACATTATCCTATGCCGGGCACGAAGCCTGAATGCAGCACACCAGGTCGATTTCCTGCCGACAGCCGACGCGATCCTGGACCGGATCAGAGCGCAGGCGGTGCGCATGGGCAACCGTACATGAGAGGCGCTGCGCATGGCACTTTGGTTGCATTCGTCGGTATGGCGATACGTGCCGGACTCCCGCCCTTTGTTGCACTCATCGCAACTCACTGAGATTCGCTAGAGTGCGGAGGGTTTGGTGTTTCCGCGAGGACAACTCTCGCCGCCGGAAATGTCGGCAGGTCTGCCTGCCGCAACGCCGGAAACGCTCACCCGGCCGCTAGGTTCGGACAGGACGCGGCGATACGCTCCCATGACTTCCCGGTATGCCTCGGCGAGCCGGCTGGCCAGGGCACCCGCGTTCCATTCGGCGGCATAGGCGCGGCCTGCGGCACCCAGATGCGCGCGCAACGCGGGATCTTTCACCAGCTTCACGATCTTGCGCGCGAAATCGGCCTCGTTATCTTCCGGCACCAGCGCGCCGCGCTTCGGCCCGACGATGTCGCGCGTGCCCATGACCGCGGTGGAAATCACCGGCACGCCCAGCGCCATTGCTTCCAGCAGCACCAGCCCCTGGGTTTCGGTGCGCGAGGCAAATACGAAAGCATCGGCTGCGCGGTAACAGTCGAGCAACGCGGTGCGCCTGTCGAGATAACCGACGAACAGAACATGATCCTTCAGGTTGCGTTTCGCCGCGAGTTTCCTGAGCGATGCCAGCGCCGGG
>JANXPQ010000113.1 GCA_025357235.1 Betaproteobacteria bacterium | reverse complement strand
GTGTCATTTCGGCAGCCACTCCGCGCCTCGGAGACCGAATCATTCCGGGGGACAGACTGGAAGTTCAGGCAAAAAAAACGCCCGATAAGGGAGGAAACCGGGCGTTAAACACGCAAAAGCGCGTTGAAATGGTTACGTTATCAGACGAATTCTACTGTGCTTAGCCTCATCAATCCCGGTTGAACCTGTTTCAGCCAAGCCTTATCACCGACCCATTGACCAGCTTGATCCGCTCGCCGATATCGAACGAGGGGCGCTCAGTTTCGTAAATGGTGCGTACGGTGCCATTTTCCATATGAACAGTCACCACGAATCCGACCGTGCGCGATCCATCCTGTCCGTCGTTTGCATTGCCGGTGACCTTCCAAATATTCGCACCCTCGCTCCCCGTCGCCAGAGAGTGGGTGATTCCTCCTGCTGTCTGCCTGGCATGGCCAGGAATGATCGAATCCACGACACCACAATCGGGGCAGGTAGGTTTGCGCGCCGGCACGCGTGCGCCAAATTGAAAATTGACGGGCCTGCCCTCGACCAATGTTTCTCCGCGGTTGCGGGTCAGGCCTTCATGCCCCTCAGTTGGAACAACGGGCACCTGGATCAGGCCGCTGGCCGGTGCGCTGCTGAAACTCGAGAACGGATTGAGACTCGAGTGCGTGATGGAAAGATGCCCGGTAATGGCCGCTATCCCGATGCCGCTGAATGCAATGACGGAGAGAGCAGCCGCGAAGACCAACGGTGCTAGAAGGGGGTTTTTCTGATTGGCCATGGTTTTATTTTAAGGTTTGCGCCAGACATCCCCATTACGGCAAATACGGCTTGTTTATATAGCAAAATCTGAAGTCTTCAAAGCATCCACCGTGCCAAAGAAAATAAAAATATTGAAAACAAATAGTTGTCCATTCATGCGGACGATCTAGAAAGGCGAAACGTCGCCAAATGGCGACAATGAATTGTGCCTGAAGGGGATTCAGGTAAGTCCGTGCAGGCTCTCATACCTCGCAGGCGACACGGGGTGCCCGCTAGAGGGCCTTGAACAGCTTGGGGTCGAGGTGATGCCGTTGCAGCAGTTTGTAGAATTCGGTGCGGTTTCGTTTTGCCAGCTTTGCTGCCTGAGTGACGTTGCCCCCGGTAATTTTTAGCAGCTTGGCGAGGTAGTCGCGTTCGAATTCACTGCGCGCGGACTCGAACGAAGAAAGTTCGGCGCTCTGGCCGCGCATTGCGCTGTCGACCAGGGCGGGCGTGATGATCGAGGTAGTCGACAAGGCGACCGCCTGTTCGACGACGTTGTACAACTCGCGTACGTTGCCTGGCCACGCCGACTTGACCAGGATTTCCATCGCTTCGGAGGCAAACCCGTTAAGCGGTTTCTTATAGCGGCTGACAAGTTGATTGAGGAAGTGCGTAGCCAGAACCGGGATGTCTTCGCGTCGTTCGGAAAGAGCGGGCAGGGCGAACGAGACCACATTGAGGCGATAGTAGAGATCCTCACGGAAGCTGCCTGCCTTGATGGCTTCCTCGAGGTTGCGATGGGTGGCCGATATGATGCGGACATCCACAGGAATGGTCTGGGTCGTGCCGATCGGACGAATTTCCTTGTCCTGCAGGACGCGGAGGAGTTTTACCTGCAGCGGCAAGGGCATATCGCCGATTTCATCGAGGAACACAGTGCCGCCTTCGGCGGACTGGAACAATCCCTTGTAATCGCGTGCGGCGCCCGTGAAAGAGCCCCTCATATGGCCGAACAATTCCGATTCGAGCAATTGCTCGGGAATCGCCCCGCAATTGATGGCCACAAACGGTTTGGCGGCGCGCGGACTCGCCTTGTGTATCGCTCTGGCCAGCAAGTCCTTGCCTGTGCCGCTCTCACCCCGCACCAGCACGCTCGCGTCGCTTCCCGCGACCAGCTTCGCTTTGCCGAGGATGCTTTCGACCGCCAGGCTGCGAGTGATGATTTCCACGCGCCAGTCGGCTTCGCCGTTTACCTTGTCGGTCCGGCCACCGCTTAGAGACACGGCTTTTTCGACTAGTTGCAGCAGATCCTTGCTGTCGAAGGGCTTCGTGAGATAGCCGAACACGCCGCGCTGGGTAGCCGCTACCGCGTCCGGGATGGTCCCGTGCGCGGTGAGGATGATCACAGGCAGCGCGGGGTTGCTCTTGTGAATATTCTCGAACAGAGCCATGCCATCCATGCCGCTCATGCGCAGGTCGGTGATTACCACCTGCGGGATTGCAACCGAAAGTCGCGCGAGCGCGCGCTCTGCACTGTCGGCGCTTTCCACTGTGTAGTCGGCGCCTTCCAGCCTGTAGGTCAGCAGGCGCAGCAGGTCGGGATCGTCGTCGACGATGAGGATACGTGCCTTTGACATGGTCATTTCTTCTGGGGAAGGTTCTGTTCTCGTTCGATCATCTTCATTTCCATATCGAGTATTGCCTCGAGCTTCTGCTGCAAGGCTTCGGTGCGGCGCTGCTCCTCCTTGAGCTTTGACGCTTGTTGCTGAAAGACTTCGTCGGCACGCCGCAACTCAAGTAGCTCGGAACGCAACCATATCGCCAATGGGCGCAGAGTCGAGCCATCCCGCGGCTTATCCTTCATAAATGGATTTAGTAACGCAAGTGCGGCATTGTCGTCCCGGAAGCCGGTGCCGGGTAGCGAAAGCAATAGAGCCAGTTGCAGACGATTAAGTTCCGACTTGTCCTTCTCGAAAGATGCCCGGGCCGCTTCAAGCTCGCCTGCCAGTTCGACGCCTTTCATTGTCAGCAGCCGGTCGTAAAACCTGGCTATGCGATCGGGGTCGCTCTGCATGGGTTCCACGACGCTTCGGTACCACGGCGTATCGGGGCGCGTAGTCTTGCCGGCCACCGGCGTGCAGGCGGCAACGGCTACGGCGGCCAGTACGCCCCACCCCGCGCGCCACCTCACGCGGCGATCTCCGCCTGCCGAGATGGCAGTATGACACGCAGGTGTGCCCCGGGATTGCCGTCGACGATGATCTCTACGCTGCCATGATGCGCGCCAACATATTCCCGGACGATGGCAAGCCCCAGCCCCGTACCTTTTACGGGGCCGGTATATTCAGATCCGCCCTGATAGAAAGGCTCGAATACCCGGCCCCGGTCCTCCGCAAGAATTCCAGGCCCTTCGTCCATGACGTCGATCACGACGTCCGATCCGCGTCTGCGCAACTGCACGCGAATCGTGCCGCCCGCGGGAGAGAATTTGATTGCATTCGAAAGCAGATTGTCCACCACCGCTTCCATCTTGTTTTCGTCGGCTTCCACGTTGAATTCGGACGCGGCCAGGTTCAGGCTGAGATTCTTGGCCCGCATCGCCAGCGAATGCTGCTGGGCGACCCGCGCCGCAAGTCCTTTCAGATTGAACTGCGAAAACGAGAGCGCTGAAGTGTGGAATTGCGCGCTGTGGTAGCTGAGTAGATCCTCGATCAATTTCTGCAGTCGCAGCGTATTTTGTCTCAGGATACGCGCGATTTCGAACTGGCCGGCGGTCATCTTCCCCGTGACTTCGTCCGAGAGGAGTTCCACGCCTTCGCGCAGTGCCGTCAGCGGCGTCTTGAGTTCGTGGGAAACGTGGCGCAGGAATCTCGATTTTTGCTCTTCAAGATCAAGCAGCCGCAAGCGCAGCCAGTCGAGTTGCCGTCCGAGTGACTCCAGATCGGCCGGACCGCTGACGGAGACGCGTGCGTCGAAACGCCCCTCGCCGAGCCTTTGTATTGCCGATTCGAGTTGCGCGATCGGTTTGGAAATGAGCATCGTGGCGCCGATCACAAGCAGCAGGGCGATCGGCACCAGCGCCAACAGCTGCCAGAAAATGAATCTTTGAACTTCGCCTGCCATTTTCTGCATCGTGTCGACCTCGCGGTCCACAAGCGAGTTGCCCTGCTCATCGAGTCCACGCGCCGCTTCGGAGAGCCCCGCAAGTTCTGCCGCCGCCAGGTTGATGATTTCGGGTTTTCCTCCCGATCTGCCAACGCGCTCGAAGAGCGCCGATTCGCGATTCCGCAATGCCTCCATTGCCAGCTTTTGCTTGGAGTCCAGGGGCAGAGCCGACATCTTGTGCGCGGTATCCATGAAGCGTTCGTGGGCGAGTCCGTAACCTTGCAACAGAGACGGATCGCCGATGATGGCGAACTGGCGAATGCTGCGTTCCATACTGGTGATTTGTTCGATCAGGAAGCGCGTGTTCTGAGTGGTCTGGACTGCCTGGTACACCGCGCGCTGGCTGTGGGTTGCGAGTTGATGGATCGAATAGGCGTTGTTGATCAGGGCGAAGATGAGCGGTAGAACCGCCAGCGAAAACCCGGCAAGTATCAGCTTGAGAAAGGAGCGAGGGTAATAAAGTTGCATTTATTTAAGGGGGTCTTCAGGAAATCGAGTGGGTTATTTTGGGTCATTTTAGATCGCCGGGAGCATGCAGGTGAGAATCTTTAGCCGGAGGTATTCTTCGTCGCGTAGCCCATATGCGCGGCGCTGGATGACGCGAATCTTGTTGTTCAAG
>JANXPQ010000112.1 GCA_025357235.1 Betaproteobacteria bacterium | reverse complement strand
TCCCGCCTTCGGGTAGTGCGGCTCGATCAGCGCGCAGAACTGCGCCCACGGCACCAACGCTTCCATGCGTGCGAGAAACTCCGCCTTGCGTGTGGCTCTGCCGTGTACCTCAAATCCTTTCGCCGTTGCCAATGTCATCTGTTTCACAATGAAACCCTCCCGTTTGCGTCTCGTACTATGACCACGCAGCCGGAGACTTGTTCAGTGTTTCCATAGGTGTCCCAGCCATCGCCGGCATCGATCAGCACGCCCGCGCCGTAGATGCCCGCCCCGACAGACCACGCATCGCAGCGGTAAGTGTCGGCACCTGCGGCATCGAACAGCAGGCCGAAGCCAAACGCCCCGGCGCCGCAGCCGCCGAGCGCGCTGACGTAAGTATCGTCTCCCGCCATGTCGATCAATACCGATGCGCCAAGCCAGCCGGCGCCCGGGCCGCCGACGCGGGCTTCGTAGCGGTCGTTACCCGCGAAATCGATCACGATCTGCGTTTCGAGCGGAACGCCCTCGCCCCACAGGTAGTAGTCATCGCCCCCGGTGTCGATGACGGCGTAAAGCTTGTCCATGCGGTAGCGATTCGGTCCCGGTCCGCCGATGACAACGTATCCGCCGTCGACCTCGGCATAGTCGAGAATCTCGCCTTCGACCATCGCCGCCAGGGCTGCGGGAATTTTTCGGTGCGCGGACGTGGATGCGTCCGGCACGCGCGATGCAACGGCGATCAGGCGATCGAATGCATTGAGCAGCGCGGCGAAATCGACATGCATGCTGGCCTGCATCGCGCGAATTCCACGCAACGCCTCGGGCTGGTAGATCAGGGTCCGCTTCGTGGCCGTTTCTTCGAGCAGATAGCACAGATCGCCGAACAATCGATCCCGCGGTTGCGCGCCGGCGAACGCTTCGCGCACGCGCCGGTTCGCAGCGGCGATCGACGCCGCGAATTCGGCGAGGGACGGCGTGGCGCTCGTGTCCGCAGGAACGCCATGGATAGCGCTGCAATCGAGCACCAGGATTTCACAAAGCAGGGGCACGATGCGGTTGCGCGCGTCCGCTGCCGGCTGCATTTCACTGACCAGGCGGTGCTCCCACTCGATCAGCGTGCCGGGATCGGCCAGCGCCTGGCGGTTCAGGCGCAGGTTGTTGAACCCTCTGTCTTCGCGGGCGAGGTCGCGCAGCATCTTTTGCAGACGTTCGCGCACCGGTGCAAGGTCCGGCGCCGCGGAGGCCACTTTCGCCTCGACCTGGTCCAGCCAGACCGGACTCGTCCTGCGCGGGGGTTCGGCGTAAGGAATACGCGACGGATAAGTGGCCGGGGCGGCCCATTGTTCGCGATCGCCGACGACGAGGTTCAGCTCCAGTACGCGGCCATCGCGCATGACTCGCAATGGCAACCGCATACCCGGGGACGAAACACGGATCATTTCGAGAAGGCGCGCGGCTCCCACCTTCTCGCCGCCTGCCATATCGATCCGGTCGCCGGGCAGCAGCCCCGCCAGTGCCGCCGGTCCCGCGATGACGTCGAGCACGATCGCGCCGCCATCCTTGTTTTGCGCAACCGCAAAGCCCGCATAAGGCGAACCCGTGGATGCAGCGGGGCTCGCCACCTCGGGCGCGGTTGCATTGCGATGGGCGCATGCCGGCAACAACGCAACGCATAGTGCGAGCAATCCCGGCATGAGCAGGCGAGCCGCCTGCGGTGCCTGCAATCTGTCCATCTCCGGATTCCCCCTGGCCTGTCGTTTCCGCCGCCTCGCAACGTTGTGCAGACATTAGCAGATGTTCTTCCAGCCGGCGGCTGTGGCAACATGCAATCTGCGACGGGAAGGCAGATGTGAAATCGAAGGTCGATCGATCATTTCTGGAGAAAGATGGCGTGCGCCAGGCGGTGCGCGACGCCGGCCACGGCCATCTGCTCATGTCCGACGAGGCCGTGGCTGCCTCGCTTGCCGCGACGCTGGCAACGCATCCCGAGGGCAACCCGATCTGGGTATTCGGCTACGGCTCGCTGATCTGGAACCCGCTGATGGAATATGCGGAGCGGCGCCGGGCGCGCGTGCGCGGCTACCACCGCGGCTTCTACATCTGGTCCAGGATCAATCGCGGCACGCCGGAGGTGCCGGGACTGGTGCTGGCTCTGAACAGCGGCGGTTCCTGCCAGGGCGTGGCTTATCGAATGCACGACGACAAGTTCGAAGCGGAACTGGCGATCCTGTGGCGGCGGGAGATGGTTGCGGGCACTTACATGCCAAAGTGGATCAATGCCGACATCGGCGGCACGACCGTGCGCGCCATCGCCTTCGTGGTCAACCGCTCGAAGCCGGGCTACGCCGGGCGGCTCGAGGACGAGCAGATCGTTTCCATCGCGCTCAGGGCGCACGGCGCCTACGGCAGTTGCGCCGATTACCTAGTCAATACTGCGACCAGTCTCGAAGTCGCGGGCATTCCCGATTCGCGCCTGAGCCGGCTGTCGAAACTGCTGGAGGGCAGGAGAAAACCGGCATGAGGTCATCATCGGCGTTCAGGGCAAGTCACGGTCGTCGGGTTCGATCAGATTCTGGTGAACGTGGATGTGGTCGCCGACCTTGAGCCCGGTTGCATCCGGCAGTTCAATCCGCTGCCAGCGATTGTCGTCGAACCGCACGACCACGATGTAATAGGTTTCCGTCATTGCTTCGCGCATGGCTGCGCTGTCCACCACATCGAAGTGCGGGCCGCGGTCGGCCTTGTCCCCCAGCGAGAATCGGATCATCGGCCCGACCGGCGCGGGATTGTCCGGCAGGTTGCGCGCCGACCCTCGCTCGCGTTTGACCTCGCGAATACTGAAGATGACCCCGCACTCGGGACAAGGCAAGTTCACCGAGGGGTCGCCGCGCCCGCTTTGTTCCTGCGCCGCACAGACAACGGCGAAGAGCAACGCGACGCAGGCGACGAGGGGGCAAACCAATCGGGAAATCCTGTGCATGGGTAGGAACCGGAAATGAGACGGGGGCGCGTTGATCGCTACGCTCAGGATAAGAGACTCCCCCGACGAACACCAGTTCCAAAACGGCCGTTTTCAAGCTGGCTTTACCTCAGCGCCGGACTGCGGAAGGCTTGCGGCCGCCATGGTGCCCGCTCCAACGACCTGATTCCGACCGCAACCGATCCGGAAGATGCGGCCATCGCCGATCTGCGGCCGGCGCGGCGGGCGGAACTCGTCGCTCGGGCCGGCGATTGCGTTCCTGACTCGTGAAACCTCAAAAAGGATCGAATCCCGTCTGCATCAGAAGACTGCTCCAAAATGGGCCGGTTGGCTGCCGAACGGGCAATTCTGTGAACAAAGTCCCCGCACGGGTGTCTATTTTTGTGTGGGCAGGTGCTGCAAACAGAACGTCTGCGTCCACGCGACGAGGTGCCAATGAGTGCTCCATTCCCCGGTTACACCCTCGGCTTCGTCCAGAGCATGCTCACAGAGCAGTCGGGTCGGGCTTCGGGATGGTTCAAGGATCTCGAACTCAGATCGATGTTCCAGCCGGCATTCAGCCTGCCGCACAAAAAGGCCGTCGGGTTCGACGCGAACCTGCGCGACGAGGGCGAGGACGGCGGCATCGTCGCGCCGGAAGCGAAGTTCGGTCCGGTCGACAATTTTTCCGAGACCTGTCTGCTCGACCTCCTGGGCGTCACGGTACATGTGCACAACTTCGCATCGAGCCGTAAGTCGAAAAATCTCCTGTTTCTCAATCTCCATCCGGAGGTCTTTCTCGACTTCGGGCACAACGCACAATTCGTGACCGCGTTATTCGCGCATTACCGCATTCCGAAACACAGGATGGTGCTGGATATTCCGTGCTATCTGCTGAAGCTGGAGCGCCTGGATGCAGCCATAGACGCTTACCGCGCGCTGGGTTGCCTGATCTCGATCGACGATCTGGGCGTGGAGAATGCCGATTTCGACAGCGTGATGCGCACCGGTCCGGACATCGTGAAGATCGACCACTCCGTCGTCGCCGGCGCGGTGGCGAACGACTCGGTGCGCAAGACGCTGCTGCACGCGGTGTCCCTGTTGCATGAAATGGGAACGCTGGTATTGCTGAAGGGCGTGGAGTCGACAGCGGAAGCGCTGTTGGCGATCGAAACCGACGCGGATTTCGCCAGCGGATCGTATTTCGGCCCGCTGGTTGAGGACGTCGACCAATTCGACGAACCGGGCGGCGTGTTGGACAACCTGTGGAACACCTACAAGGAAAACCGCGAGCCTGGACGCGCGCACGAGGCAGAGTCCCGGGCTGCGCTGGACGAGCATACCCTCTATTCGTCGCACATCAAGAAATTACGCAGCGCTTCGCCCGCCGACATCCATCGCTACCGGGACCAGCGGCGACCCTTCATCGCCGCGATCCAGCGCGCGGGTGCGCTCATGGAAACCGGGACGGGCTTCGAAGCCGCCTGCGCCGACTTCCTGAAACTCGACGGTGCCATTCGCTGCTTCCTGCTGGGCGGCGACGGCGGACAGATCGGCCCGGAATTACCGGGCGTCGCTCCGCCCGCGCCGCAGAGAGCGAATTTTTCCGATCTGATCGAACGGATGGATGGCGATTGGTCGCGGCGGGATTTCTTCCGCCGCGCAATGCGGGAGCCCGCGGTTGTCCAGGTCACGCGCCGCTACCGGTCGTTGGCCGGCTATGCACACTGTGTGACGTTCTCGATCGCGACAACAGTCGATGGCAAGCCGGTGGTAATTTGCGGCGACGTTGACTGGTCGACGCACGCGAGCATTCATTGACGCTGGCAGGTCACGGTCCTGCAGGTCCGGCATTTGCCAGTTGCCTGAAAGCAGGCCGACGGGCGATTTCGCTGTCTAACCTCCGAACATTACCAAGGGCGGGACACTTTGATCGGCGCTGTGCAGCAGCCTCCTGATACCCCTTTGTAGGACAACTTCCTACCTCCGGAGCGTTGCGACGACAGGGTTCCCCCTAGGCAAAGCTCAACTTGCCGATTTCCCCCCTATGCCGGATGTGACAAGCGCATATTAACTGCCCATAATGTCAGCCAAGCATTCATAAAAAATCGGCCTGCCGATGTCGGACGATCCGGTTGCCTGGAATCCATCTGGATTCCGGGCAACCGGGGCACAGGCCTCGAGGCTAAAGGATCTTCATGAACGCTCCGCTGCGCGGCTATACGTTGGATTTCATCCAGAGCATGCTGACCGAGAAATCCGGAAGAACGTCCGGCTGGTTCAACGATCTGGAGATCAAATCGGTATTCCAGCCTGCCTTCAGCCTGCCGCAGAAGCACGCCGTGGGATTCGAGGCGAGTCTGCGGGCAGCCGACCCGGACGGCAAACCGGTTTCTCCTGAAGTCCTGTTCGGACCGGTGCAGAATTATGCGGAGACAGCGATGCTGGACATGCTGTCGACGACGGTACACATCCACAATTTCTTCTCGCGACGTCCGTCGCATGGCGTGCTTTTCGTCAACCTCCATCCCGAAGTTCTGCTGGATGGCAGCAACAGTGCGAGGTTTCTGGCTTCGCTGTTTTCGCACTATGAGGTCACGCCAAGAAAAGTGGTGATCGACATTCCCGGCTCGGCACTGAAGGACGAACGCCTCGACGATGCAATCGATTGCTATCGCAGCTTGGGCTGCCTGATCTCGGTAGACGATTTCGGCGTGGACAACGCCGACCTCGACTCCATCTGGCACGCGGCGCCGGCCGTCGTGAAAATAGGCCGGTCGGTTGTCACGAACGCAATGAAGGATGCACGCGCCCGCCAGTTCCTGCCCCGGGCGGTTTCGTTGTTGCACGAAATGGGCACGCTGGTTTTGATGGAAGGCATCGAGTCCGAGGGACAGGCCCTGCTGGCAATAGACGCCGATGCGGATTTCGCCAGCGGGTTCTTCTTCGGCCAGCACCTCGAAGGCGTCGTCGACTTTTCGCAACCGCACGAGTTAATGGAGAAGTTGTGGGACAACTACAGGAAGTTCAACGGTTCAGTCAGGCCGGAAGAGAACGGAACACGGGCCTCCCTGGAAAACGAGACGCTGCATTCGTCGCACATAAGAGGCCTGCGCAAGGCCTCCCCTGCCGACATCGCGCGCTATCGCGAGCAACGACACCCGTATCTCTCCGGTATCCAGGCCATTGCCGAGAAGATAAGGGCCGGCGCCGTGTTCGAGTCTTCCTGCGATGACTTCCTCGACCTGCCGGGCGCCATCCGCTGCTTCCTTCTCGATGGCAGCGGTAAGCTCGTCAGTACGGACGTCTATTCCACCCGCCCGCCCGCGAGACAAAGCGCGGATTTTTACAGCCTGGCGGCCCACCATGATGGCGACTGGTCGCGCCGGGATTTCTTCCGCCGCGCCATCAAGGAGCCGGGAGTGGTCCAGGTCACGCGCCAGCAGTGTTCGCTGACCGGTTACCGGCATTGCGTAACGTTTTCGATGGCGGCCAGGATCGGCAACGCAAAACCGGTGGTGGTCTGCGGCGACGTCGACTGGTCGGTGCACGAAATCCTTCCCTGAACACCGGCCCCGCGACTTCCGGTCCGCGGGCTCAGGCCTTGCGCGCGGCGGCTTTCCTGACCAGGTTCGCGAGCAGTTTTCCGATCAGGTCCTTCGTCGCCTGGTCGGTCAGGTTGCCTTTTTCGTCGAAGCTTTTCGACGTGTTGATCATCACTTCCGGCAGGTTCACCGCTTCCATGCCTAGGAACACGAATACTTGGCGCAAGTGATATTGCGCGCGTGCAGTGCCGATGCAGGACTCAATCCGGTCCTCTCCGTAAGGGTTGTGACGGGCGGACGCGATTGAGTGCCTTAAATTCCATCGAAGGCGAGCTGTCCTTCCTTCGTCCCTTGCCCCTTATGGTCGCAGACCGGAATCCCGTGGACGTCCCTCTTCCCTGCATTTCTCGCTTCCAGCGCCAGCAGCGCCCGTTTGCGATCCAGGCCACCTGCATAACCGGTCAGGGATTTGTCCGCGCCGATCACGCGATGGCAAGGCACGATGATCGATATCGGGTTGCGCGCGTTGGAATGGCCGACTGCTCGCGATGCCGTGGGCCTGCCGATGCGTCGCGCCAGTTCTGCGTAGGAAATGGTCTCGCCGAACGGGATGTTGCACAGCTCCCGCCATACCTTCATCTGGAATTCGGTGCCCTGCGGCGCGAGCGGCAAGTCGAACCCGGTGAGCGTGCCGTCGAAATAGCCCTGCAATTGCGCGATGGTCCGCGCGAATGGCGGCACGCTGCCGTCGCGAACCCAGTCTGGTTGAACAGCGGGCCGGTGCTTGTCGTTGTCGGTATGCAGTCCGGTGAGCGACGTTCCGTCTGACATCAGCAACAGCGGGCCGACCGGGCTTTCGAAGGTCGTGATCCAGGTTGTCATGCGAGGGTTCTCCATAAATGCATGGCCGCATAGCCCCGCCACGGACGCCAGATCTGCGCATGCGCGATGATCTTGCGCTCGTCGTCGATGCCCAGCGCCTTGCGGATGCCGAGGTCGGTCGCGGGAAACGCATCGGGCCAGGAAAAAGCACGCATCGCCAGATACTGCGCGGTCCATTCGCCGATACCCGGCAACGTCTTGAGCCGCACAATCGCCTGCTCGACATTGGCGCCGGGTTCCAGCAGGTTCGGATTTTGTGCCATCGCGCGCGACACCCCGAGCAGCGTATTCGCGCGCGCCGATGTCACGCCGATCTTCGCAAGCGCTGCCGCAGATGCTCTCGCAACGCGCTGCGCAGTCGGCATCAGCAATCGCAATTGCGCGAATGGCGTTTCGACCGGCTCGCCGAAAGCCGCTGCAAAGCGCCCCGCGATCGTTGTCGCCGCCTTGACGCTGATCTGCTGGCCGAGCACCGCGCGGATCGCCACCTCGTAGCCGTCGAAGGCGCCGGGCAGCCGCAATCCGGGACTCGACGCGGCGAGCTTTCCCAGCCGTTGCGCAATGCGCTCCGGTTCCGCGCCCAGATCGAACAGCCTGCGCACCCGCGTCAACACCGCCGGGATTGCGCGACCCAGTTCCGGGGAGATCTCGATGGCCAGCGCGTCGCGGCGCGAGCTGGGTTGCACGCGTATCCAGCCGATGTGTCCTTTGATGCTCGCTGTGCGCAGATAAGCCGAATCGACGATCGCTTCGACGCCGGCATAGAGCCGTCTGTCGAGGAAATGCAGCAGCGCCTCCCAATCCAGCGGCGGCCGGTAAGCCAGATCGAATACGAAGCGATCTGCAGCTTTCGAACCTCCGGCGCCACGGCGGAACTGGCTCGGGTTCAGGCGATAGTTGGTCTTGAAAGCGTCGTTGAAGCGCCGCAGGCTGGCAAAACCGCTTGCGTACGCGACTTCCGTGACGGGCAGCTTCGTATCGGTCAGCAACAGCTTCGCGGTCAGCAGCCGCTGCGTTTCCAGCATCTTGTTCGGCGAGATGCCGAATTCCTCCTGGATCACGCGCCGCAGGTGGCGGTCGCTGATGCCCATCTGCGCCGCCAGCGCCGGCACGCTGATTTCGTTCAGCGCCCCTTCTTCGATGCGGCGACCGAGCGCGACCGCAAGGCGATTGCGCGAATCGACCAGCGCATTGCCGGGGGCGATCTCGGGACGGCAGCGCAGGCAGGGACGAAATCCAGCCTGTTCGGCAGCCGCGGCATTGGGATAGAAAGTGCAGTTGCGCTTCAGTGGCCGGCGCGAGTTGCAGATGAGGCGGCAGTAGATTCCCGTGGACGAGACGCCGACAAACATCAGTCCGTCAAAGCGGGAATCGCGGCTGATGAGCGCCTGGTAACAGCTTTCGGGATCGAGTTGCATGCGTGCATGTTGCCCGCTGCCAGCCGGGTACGCTAGCCATTTTCGGACATGCAGTTCTCCCGTAGGAAGAACAAGAGGAAAGAGAAAATAGAGGGTCTTCAGGAAATCGAGTGGGTTATTTTGGGTCATTTTAGATCGCCGGGAGCATGCAGGTGAGAATCTTTAGCCGGAGGTATTCTTCGTCGCGTAGCCCATATGCGCGGCGCTGGATGACGCGAATCTTGTTGTTCAAG
>JANXPQ010000080.1 GCA_025357235.1 Betaproteobacteria bacterium | reverse complement strand
AAAAGCCCCTGGTCAAAATTCAACGCGCACAGCTGGTCAAATTTAGACGCGCGCCGACACGCCAACTTTCACATTGCCTCGATCAAGCGCAAATTCAAGGCTCGTACCCGATCGCAGGCGATCGCGCAGGCCGTGCAAACGGGACTTATTCGCTGACCACTGGATACCGCCAGGCCGGGAGAACGAAAGACAGACCATGCCCAAAGGCCCGATGATCCCGGCCGCGCGCATCGAGCGCGCCATTCTGGTCCTGCGCGGCCACAAGATTCTGCTCGATACCGACCTCGCGGCGCTCTACGAGGTGCAGACTCGGGTCCTGGTGCAGGCCGTGAAACGTAACCTGGAACGGTTCCCGGAGGATTTCATGTTCCAGCTGACCAATCAGGAGTTTAGAGACTTGAGATCACAATTTGTGATCTCAAGTTCAGCCTCGCATGGTTGGGGTGGTCGGCGCAGCGCGCCCTATGCCTTTACCGAACAGGGCGTGGCTATGCTCTCATCCGTGCTCAACAGCCCGCGCGCCATCGCGGTGAATATCGAGATCGTGCGCGCCTTCGTTCGGCTTAGAGAAGTGATCGCCTCCAACAAGGAATTCGCCGCCAAACTCGATCAACTCGAGAAGAAGCTCATGACTCACGACCAGGCCATCACCGAGATCATGCTCGCCATTCGCGATTTGATGGCGCCACCGGCGCCTACGAAGAAACGCAAAATTGGCTTCGTTTAGGACAAGTGATGATTGCAGATCCTTGGACGTCGTTTGATCTCGGCTCGCGCCTCTACTCAGATCATCAGGTCCCAGGTTCGAGTTCTAGGCACAGCGGGGAGTATCAAACATGGCAGTTCGGAATAAAACTCAAAAAGTAAACAAATCACGACCTCGTGCTTTCATACTTTTTTCATACCCCGGCTGGGGGTTCTCGCTAAGTTACTGATTATTGGTGGGCGGTACTGGGATCGAACCAGTGGCCCCTGCCGTGTGAAGGCAGTGCTCTACCGCTGAGCTAACCACCCCCGTAGAGAGGCGGCATTTAACCACAGCGCCCCGGCTGGGGTCAATTTGCGGATGGGGCCGAAGTCTCTGATTCCAAGGCACGAAGCGGGGAGAGGCATCGCGTACAATGGCGCCTTTTCCGTCCTGGCGCTTCCAGACTTCAGATGGTCCGCACCCGTTTCGCCCCGAGTCCTACCGGTTATCTGCACATTGGCGGCGCGCGCACTGCGCTCTTTTCCTGGGCCTATGCCCGCAAGACCGGCGGCAAGTTCATTCTTCGTATCGAAGACACCGATGTCGAGAGATCAACCCAGGCTTCCACGCAGGCCATCCTGGACGCGATGGAATGGCTCGGTCTCGACTACGACGAGGGGCCGTTCTACCAGATGCAGCGGCTCGTACGCTATCGCGATGTGGCGCAGGCGCTGCTCGACAGCGGCCGTGCTTACTACTGCTATGCCGGCAAGGAAGAGCTCGACACGATGCGCGAGCAGCAGCGTGCGAAAGGCCTGAAGCCGCGCTACGACGGTCGCTGGCGGCCGGAGAATGCGAAAGGCAAGACCCCTCCTGCCGGGGTGAAACCGGTGGTGCGTTTCCGCAATCCGGATGACGGCGACGTGACATGGGACGATCTGGTCAAGGGGCCGATTTCCATCAGCAATCACGAACTGGACGACGTCGTCATCCTGCGCGGCGACGGTGTGCCCACCTATAACTTCGGCGTGGTGGTCGACGACTGGGACATGAACATGACCCATGTCATTCGCGGCGACGATCACGTCAACAACACGCCCCGGCAGATCAACATCTTCAATGCGCTCGGTGCACCGCTGCCGCGCTTCGGCCATATCCCGATGATCCTCGGCGCCGACGGTGAACGACTATCGAAGCGCCACGGCGCTGTCAGCGTCATGCAATATCCGGAAGAGGGCTACCTGCCGGAAGCGTTGATGAATTATCTCGCGCGGCTTGGCTGGGGCCACGGCGACGCGGAAATGTTCACGCGCGAACAATTCGTCGAATGGTTTTCGCTCGAAGCGGTGAGCCGTTCGCCGGCGAAGTTCGATCCGGAAAAACTGAAGTGGCTGAATGCGCAATACATCAAGCTGGCCGACGATGCACGGCTCGCCGATCTGGCGGTTCCGTTCCTCAAGGCAGATGGTTGCGATCCCGCAACGGGTCCTGATCTGCGCGCGGTTTGCGCATTGATGAAGGACCGCGCCAGTACCATCGAGGAAATGGCGGATGCGGCTGTGTATTTCTACCGGCAACTTCATCCTTCCGACGAACTGCGAACGCAGCACTACACGGCGGACATCCTGCCAGCGATGAAGGCGTTGCGCGAAAAGCTGGCTTCGACTGAATGGAGCAAGGCCGCGTTGAGCGCGGCGATCAAGGAAACCATCACCGCGCATTCGATAAAAATGCCGAAGCTGGCGATGCCGCTGCGGGTGATGCTCACGGGGACGGCACATACGCCGCCGATCGATGCAGTGTCGGAGTTGATCGGACGGAAAGAAGTGCTGCGACGGATGGATGAAGAGCTCTTGCGCTATCCCGGATAGCAGATACAGATTTATACGTAGTGCAAGACAAGGCATGGCTTCGTTCGTGCGAACGCCGCTCCAAAGAATGAAAAGCAGCGCGGCCCGTTTTTTATTTATCCGATAATTTGGGCGGGACCGCTCGACGCACAAACCGCCGGCTGGCGCGGGCCTTCCTTTTCCTGGTGTCCGCGCACTGCGTATCACCGCCAGGCAATCCTTCGAATTCGCTCATATCACCTGAATCAGAGTTTCTTGTCGTGGGTGGCTCGCTGCTCGTTGTTCGTCTGTCGCCGCGATGCACCCGTTTCCGGCCGGTTTCTCAAGTGCTTTCTAGTGACGCTCTGCGCTTCCCGGGGAAGTGAGGAAATACCAGGCGAACACGGCAATGGTCGTCAACATCATTTCGAGCGCTATATAGTCCATGCGAGCGATAACTACGCTGCGATCCGCGAATTCTGGCGGGTCGAGAACGAACCAGTAGCCCCAAAACCTCGATTGCCCATCGGCCCCGAAAACTTCAAACGGGACCCAGAGAAGTTCGACCACATACGCCAGGAGCATTGCGGACAGAGGAAAGCGGGAACTGAACAGTGCAGTTTTATAATTCCCGGCCACGATCTTCCCCCGCTGAGATGGTGTAGCTTGACAGTCTACGCTGTCAGCCCGAGGTGCCGATCCATGGAACGCCCGGCCGGATTCTGGAATGGCTCAATCAAGCCCGCGCCTTCATTCCGGGCCCTGTTGACGTACGGATGTACGGGATGATGAACTAACTCGGTTACGGCACGTCACTTCGCGAGTTCGATGAAGATCTACAATATCGCCCATGCCACCCCACGAACAATATGAGCAGGTATTGGGCAACGCCCTGGAAGACGGTTTCGTTGTCGCGGTCAGACATGGTTTAGATACGGGACTACTTGCAGCAAAGTTCGACGCTGACCGTGACCCGGGGCCTCACCAAGAACATACCTTGATGATTTCTGTTCGCGATACCGCTCTTGCTGTGATTGCTGATGGCATTCCGCACGATTGGATTTCGACCGGCACCGGCTTCATTGATGTCCGCTTCATGCTGCTGAAGGGGACATACGAGGAGCGTATTTTCCACACCGTCATGCAGCGCGACCAGTGGTTCCAGATCTTGATCGGGTCAAAGCGGAGAGAACTCGGGGAAATAAAAGCAGGCGAAGAGGTCGATGCAGAGGCGGTGACCGTGGAGCCAGAGGCTGAGGAAATCGAAGATGTTTTGGAGCGTGGACGCCTGACACCCGAGGAGAAACTGGCTGTCATGCTGGATCTGCGGCCTTCGCCGCTGACGCAGGGATGAATTACTTGATGAAATCGAGGGCTGCATTCATG
>JANXPQ010000569.1 GCA_025357235.1 Betaproteobacteria bacterium | reverse complement strand
GGTCGGGCGTTCCGGCGCGGGCAAGTCGACGGTGTTCCAGTTGCTGCTGCGCTTCTACGATCCGCAGCGCGGCGTCATTCGCATCGACGGCATCGACATCCGGCGCGCGGACCCCAAGCAGTTGCGCAACCGCATTGCGCTGGTGCCGCAGGAGCCGGCGATATTTGCGGCCAATGTCACCGAGAACGTGCGATATGGCAGGCCGGAGGCGACGGATGCGGATGTCCGGCGGGCCTGCGACGCGGCGTTCGCCACCGAATTCATCGAACGGCTGCCGGAAGGCTTCGACACCTATCTGGGCGAGCGCGGCGTGCGGCTGTCCGGCGGTCAGCGCCAGCGCCTGGCGATCGCACGCGCGGTGCTGTCCGATCGCCCGATCCTGTTGCTGGATGAGGCGACGTCTGCGCTCGACTCCGAGTCGGAGCGCATGGTGCAGATCGCGCTCGAGCGCCTGATGCAATCACGCACGACGCTGATCATCGCGCACCGGTTGTCGACGGTGAAGAGCGTGGACCGCATTGCGGTGATCGACCGGGGCCGGCTGATCGGGGCCGGCACGCACGAAGAACTACTCGCGGCCAATCCCCTCTACGCCCGGCTCGCCGAACTGCAGTTCGGAATCTAGCTATTGAACTACGGAGGACACGGAGGAGCGCCACTCTCTGCGCCACTGCCACTACGGCGGACCGCATCAAGACCCGGTCTTGCCGCGAGCCATTTCCGCAGCATAGAAATGGAAGGTATTTCCGCCTTTCCTTTTCGACCGATACATCGCCAGGTCTGCCTTTTCGAGCAATTCCGTCGCATTGCTTCCGTCCTGCGGAAACATGCTGATGCCGACATACATATACTGACCATCGATCTCCATCGGAAGCCGGAAACGGTCGACGAGCTTTTGTGCGATGAAGGCGACCTGCTGCGGATCGTCGATCGCGTCAATGAGCACGATGAATTCGTCACCGCCAAGGCGCGCGACCGTATCGACTTCCCGAACCATCCCTTTCAAGCGATTCGATGCCGCCTTGAGCACGTTATCGCCTGCGGCGTGGCCACGGCTGTCGTTAATCTCCTTGAAGCGATCGAGATCGACGAAAATCAGCGCTACTTTCTTGCCGGTGCGTTGCGAATTGGCGATCGCATGTTCCAGGCGATCATGAAACATCAAGCGATTTGCCAGCCCCGTCAGCGTGTCGTGGTGGGCCAGGTGATCGACGTCGCGCTGGTTTTCGTATAGTTCGGACAAGTGTGCCTTGATCTGGGTCTGCATATCGCTGAAACTCCGGGCAAGCAGACCGAATTCGTCTTTTCGCTCCAGCGGCAGATCGATAGCGACATGATCGTCCGAGAAACGCTTGGCGGCTTTCACCATCATGTTCAACGGGCTGGTCATGGCGCGCGACACGAGCGCCGAAAGAATGATCGCGAGGATGCTGAAGCCGAGAACCATCTGCAGCGTGGTCAATCCCAGGGAATGCGTCTCGCGCAGCACATTCTGCAGCGGCTGCGCAAGGCCGAGGATTACGAAGCGTTGCGCGTGCGCGTCGCCGAAGGCGAGCTTGACGAAAGCGACGAGGCTGTCACCGGAGCGCCGTTCCGATGCGCCGGCGTTGATCACCACGCTTTGCGCCTGCCCCTGGATGATTTCCGAGACTCGCTCGAACGTGTCCTGCACCAGGACGCGCCGCCCGCTATCGAACCCGAATGTCTGGGACGGATCGGGATGGATGAGAAAGTCGCCCCATTCATTCGTCAGGAAAACGCGGAAATCGCCGGGAAGATCCGCCTTCAACAATCCGAACAATCCGTTCAGATCGACATTGATGACCACGAGTCCGAGCTTGCGCCCGTGGCCGGCTTCAACCGGTGTGGCTACCTGCAGCGTCGGTTTATCGAGGCCGGAATGGGCGCCCCGTTCATGGTTGATGATGATCTTCGAAAGATAGATCTGGCCGCCTGCCAGGCGCAACGCCTGAAAGACGTACGGGTAATGGCCTTTTTCCTGCAAGTCCACGCCGACCACTCGCTTGAGCGTGTCCTGATCCCGGTCGACGCGGACCAGTTCCATGCCGTTGTTGCCGGCGCTGATCAGGCGCACCTGGAAATATTCCGGATGGACCGAGAGCAAGGCCGCAAAGGTATCGGCAATCGCTGTCTTGCGCGTTTCGGCGGCTGGATCGTCCGGCACCCCGGCAATCCGGGCCGTGACAGGAATCCCGGCAAGCAGTCGGGCGTCTTTGGCCACTTCGCCCAGCGCAATGGACAATCGCCGACCCACGACCTGGGTGGAAGTCAGCAGATCCCTCTCTGCGGTTTTGACCAGCAAGTCGCGGCTGGCCGTGTAGGAGTAGTAGCCCGTCAGTCCCGATGCCAGTACGCCGAACGTCGCCAGTATGACGCCGAGCTTGAAGGCGATTCCGAACCTGATGCGGCTAGAATTTGTCTGGCCTGTCACCGGAAATGATCCTGTCCCAGAGGGCCGCTCTCAAGTTGAAATTCTCCACGGGCTCGAGCCAGATCAGCCGGCTGGAACTGTCGGGGGATGTCGCCGCTTCGACGGTGTTGGCCAGACCCTGGCGTTTGGTCAGCGCGGAGCTGACGTCTTTTTCGAGGGCATAGTCTATCCATTGCTCCGCGAGCAGTTTGTTCCTGACGCCGCGCGTAATGGCCCAGCAGTCCAGCCATGCCAGCGCGCCTTCGTCCGGAATGACATAGCCGATATCGGCGCCGGCCTTGCGCAATTGCTCGACCTGCTGGGTTCCGTAATTGGCGAACATCAGCGCTGCCGAATTCTCGCGGAACAATTCGATCGATTCCTCCGGCAGGCTGTAAAAGGTTAGCACGTTGCGCCGCAGGGCGATAAGGCGATCGACGATGGGCTTGAAGTCCTGCTTGTTGATCTGGAACGGAGTCTTGCTGCCAAGCAACAGCGCTGCGATGGAGAAGTTGTGGTTGCTGCCGTTATAGGCCAGAACCTTCCCCTTGTAGCGCGGATCCCACATCGCGCCCATCGAAGTCGGCGGGACCTTGAATTGCTTCCGGTCATAGATCAACCCCATTTCCGAATAGGTGTAGGGGATGGCGTAGAGCTTGCCGTCCCGTGCAATGCCTTGTATCGATTTCAGGTCGCTGAAGCGCGGCAATTGGTGGCTGGTGTTCGGAATGTTCGAGATATCGAGCGGCTGGGCGAGACCGCGGTCGATGTACCGAGTCATCTCCGCGGTGTTCGCCGCGAATACATCGAAGTCCCCGCCCTTATGCGCGTTCATCTTTTCCCAGAGCACGTCATCGGAACTCACGAAAGTGACTTCGACCGTGACGTCGTGACGTTTCTCGAAGATATTGACCAGGTCGCTGTCGGCATAACCTGGCCATGTGAGCACCCGGAGGGTCTCTTTGGCAAAGGCCACGGGGCTGGAACTGAGGGCCAGCACCAGCAACGCGGGCAGGTAACGGGTAGCGCTGGCAAGCGGCATGGTGGGGCGCTTCTCCCGGGTCAGTGCTAGGAAAGGCAGTCTAGCGCGGATCGGACGGCAAAACGCGCAGCCTAGAATGTCCAGCCGATGTTGGGTGGCTGACTGCTGGAGACGTGACCGTCGCTCTTGAAGAATACCGAGCCCGCTCCAAGCCCCGAGTAGACGTAGTACCACACCGCTTTGCCGTTGATGAGCATTTCCTTCGAAGGTGGCCCGAGCGCTTCCCTGACGTTGTCCCGGGTCATTTCACCGGAGATCCGCCGCCAGCTTTTGCGCAGGACGACTATCTTGTCGTCGACGGATGCCTTGGCCGCCGGCACGGTGTTTTCCATCGCTGCAGGAGCGGCTTCGACTTGCTTCGGCGCAACCGGCTCTGGTGGAATTGACTCGGGTGGCGACGACCGGACGGCGGGAACCCAGGCCGCCCCCTGGTCCCGTTCCAGCACCTTGATCCTGTCCTGCAATTGCCGGACTGTCGCGGTCAGCTCGTCGACCCGCTGCCGGAGTGCACGCACGTCTTCGTCGTCCGCGCAGGCCGCGAACGGCTGATACGCGCACAGGAAGATCATCGGCCACAGCAATGCGGGAAGCCGGCGGGCCCCGTTCATCGGCACCGCCCGATCAAACCGGAAACCGTCGCACCGGCGCATGGGGCGATGCGGGTCTGGAACAAACAGAGTGTCATTTCGAAGTGGCGTACTCGGCAACGGCCTGCATCTGTTCCAGGCTCATCTTGTCGGTCATGGCGTGCATCACCGGATTGTTGCCGCGTTGCATGGACTTGAACGCCGCCAGCTGTTTGACCAGATACTCCGGATGCTGTCCCGCCAGGCGCGGAATCGCGTCCTTGCCTTGCGCATTTTCGCCATGACACGAAGCGCAGGCGAGGATGCCTGCTTCGGGCAATCCGTTGTTGAAAATGTTCTTGCCTTTCGCCATCCTTGCCGCATCTCCCGTCCGGCCGGGATTGGGCCTTTCAGCAGCATAGTAGGCGCCGAGGCGTTTCATGGTGCCTTCATCGAGCTGGGACGCCATGCCCCACATGTACGCCTGGGCATAAGGGTCACCGCGCGACTGGTCCTTGAAAGCCTTGAGCTGAACTTCGATGTAGGTGGCTTGCTGTCCGGCCAGGCGTGGAAAGGCGGACGAGACGCTGTCGCCGTGAGGGCCATGGCAGTTTGCACAAACCTGGGTGGCAAGCCTGGCGATTTCGATGTCCTCGGCGCTGAAGGCCGGCGCGACGAGCAGTAGCAATGCAGAGGCGAGCAACAGTTCGAGACAGCGTTGGTTCATGATCTTTCTCCGGGTAGCGAGGCGCGCTCCGGTCGATCCGGCAAACGCGCGCCATAATTGTCTTGTTGATCGATGCGGTCCGCCTCAGAAGTTGATCCAGCCGAGCAGGTAAACTGTGTTGTTATCCGAAGCATTGCGCCCCAAACCATCGTAATTGTCTCCGCCGCCATTGAAGCGGCTGTAGGCTGTGTACTGCAATGCGACTTTCACGTTCTGCCAGGGAATGTAGTTCAACTCCGCGATCCACCCTTTGCTGTCCGGGCTGCCGCTCGCGCTGCCGAATACCGCGGTACCTTGCGGGTAAAGCAGCGAATCGCTACTCCCGGTGGTCGTGAAATAGCCCAGGCCTCCGCCGTACTTGCGCTGGTAGTAGTAGCTGCCGGCTATCCTCATTGTCTTGAGCGTGTTGGAGGAATTGGCGGCGGCACCCGCTGCGACACTGGCGCCCAGGGTCTGCTTCTCATGGATGTACACGGCCTGAACCGAATAGATCGATTCGTCCCCGATGAACTGGTATTGCGTGTCCACGGCTATGTCCCGGTATTTGTTTGTAAGGCCTTCCAGTGGCAAATTGGTCGTGAACGCGTTACCCGGGAACAGGTCGACATCCATCCCGAAGGCGCCGACCGACCAGGAATTCCGGTCCCATTGCCGCTCGTAGGCCAGTCGCCAGTAAGGGGCTGCACCGTGCACGACGTTGGTCGCGCTGCTGTCCAACGGACCGGCTCCTCCTGACTTTCCGGTAAATCCCTGAGGGGCAGACCGGTAGGCACCGAACTCCGCATAAATCGAATTGGCGAAATAGCCATAGACCGTCAAGCCCGCGACGTTCCCGGCCAGCACCCCATCAATTTGCGTGGCCGCCGCCGGCGTGGGCGCTGCGCTGCTGCGCTGGTCGAACGGCGTTTGCCAGGCCGGCGTGCTGTTCCACACGTCCTGCACGGTCGGGTTGTTATTGAACGAGACGCCCCACGTGACGTCCTTACCGGATATGGTGGCGTGGTCCGCAAAGCGGATGTCCGTGTTGTCCCAGCCGAAGGTGCCGCTGTCGCTGCCGTAGGTCATCTGGATGAAGCCGCCGATGTTGGGCGCGATGCGTCCGGCATAGAACAGGCTCGCCTGTTGGGGAAACAGCACCTGCCCGTTCTGGGCGTTCGCTCCCCCGGTATCCGGAAGGGCCTTGCTGGTGCTGGTGTACGAAGTCTGGAACATGATCGACAGAGGCGGCAGCCAGTTGAGCAGCAAAGCCTCCTTGTTGTCCGTCGTCATTCCCTTTACCTGTGGCAGATTGTCCATCAGATAGCCGTTCAGCTTGAAGGAACGGCCGAACGGGGTGAGTTCGGGAAACACGGTGTGGCAACCTTCGCACGCCACGCCCGTTTGGCGCGCGAACGAAGGGACTGCGAACGACTCCGCAGAGAAACCGGAGAAGAACAGAAGTCCCGCCAATAGAACGAGAAACGCACTTGCCCTGCCGCGCAGCGCCTTCATTATAGACCTCCTCATCAATGTAACCTGCGATCCAAGCCTCAAAACCCGTTCGGTTGAGCGGCTGGTCGCGTTTTCGACCAGCACTTTGGGGACAAGCCTAGGCTGCGTCGTCCGGGACGAAGTTGACCTAAATCAACAGAAGTGCATGCGCCGCATGCGGAAAATCCAAATTTACTCGCCGGTTTCGCCGACAGGACGGAAATGTCCGGCGGTACCCCGTCGGAAAATTCGCACATGTTGGACGGTAAAATTGAACGAGAAGTCTTGCGCCGGCGCTTCGAAATACCGACCGTCGATGAATTCTTCGCGTGAATCGGCCCGGAGGACCCGGCCGATGCGGGGACTAGCCGCGAGGGTGCGAGTGGGAGCGCTTATCCCTGCGCCACTGCCATGGCGGCTCCGGCTGTTCGTCGCGCCACAGGCCGCGACGCTCCGCTTTCGCGTGCCGCTCGGCTTCGAGGTAAAGATTGCGGTCCTCGATCGGCAGCTCGCGCAGGTATTGCATATAGACCCAGGCCGAGCCTTCCCGCACCTGTTCGAGATTGGCATCGACGCCGTCGACTTCAACTTTGCCGAGGATGCGGCCGTAACGGTCGGTCTTCGACCATTGGATCATGACCGGCTGGCCGAACAACTGGCGCGCTAGGGTTTGCTTGGCAAAGGCGCCGAAGGGCTGTTTCTTTTCCGGCGCGTCGATTCCCGACAAACGAATCTTGAACTGGCGATTCTCCGCGGTCAGCACGGTTACGGAATCGCCGTCGCTGACGCCGACCACGCGACCCGCCAGCGTGGCCGCTGGCGCGTCGCAAACAAGAACCGCCAGCAGCGCGAGCGCTGCAAGCGAGTACTTCTTCATTGTTTCCCGGCCTGTGCGTACCGGTGGATCTGATTTTGTGCGCGCAGTATGACATGGGATTGGCAGCCGCGTTCCGCCTACGAGCGGCAGGCCTGCTGCTAGCCCGGATGTTTCATGAAGCCGCCCGCGAACTCGCAGGGTCGGCACGATGCGTGCCGTTTGCGGTCAATTTGAGATCAGAATGTCTTGTGGGATCGGGCTGCCCGGGCGCTGGCGGTCGATGTGCGGCCGTTTCCGGCATGCCCCTCTGACCAATGGGCAGAGCTATTGGCTGCGAGGGTCGAGCCGGAACTGCCTCGCACCTCGCCTCGCCGTCATCCCGGACCCTCATGAAATATCCGAGCTAGAATCCGGTTCCCCTTTAACGCCACCGCGAGCAAAAACCCAATGAGTGCCCAACTGCTGACCCCCTTCCAGATGCGCAGCCTGACCTTGCCGGACCGCATCGTCGTTTCCCCGATGTGCCAGTACATGGCCGACAACGGCAGCGCCAACGACTGGCACTTGATGCACCTCGG
>JANXPQ010000519.1 GCA_025357235.1 Betaproteobacteria bacterium | reverse complement strand
CGAGGTACGAGGGCCGAGGTTCGAGTGTGATTTTACTCGGCCCTCGCACCTCGGCCCTTGGCCCTGAATTTCATTTTCCAAATTTCGAAATCCGACGAGCGACATCCTTCCTTTTGAGCACCGACGGCTGCAGCTTCGTGCCCAGTCCCGGGCCTTTCGGTGCTGTGATATAGCCGTTCTTTACCGGCGGTAGTTCCGTCACCAGCTTGCCGTACCAGTCATAGTAGAACGCCCTTACCATTTCCTGCACCAGGGTGTTCGGGCAGTTTATCGACAGGTGCACCGACGCGGTCAGCAGGATCGGGCCGGTGCAGTCGTGTGGCGCCACCGGCAGCTGGTAAGCCTCCGCCATGGTGGCGATTTTCTTGGCCTCCGACAAACCGCCGGTCCACCCGACGTCCAGCATGCACACCGACACGGCCTGCTTCTCGAACAGTTCGCGGAAGCCCCAGCGCGTGCCCAGCGTCTCCGATGCCGTGACCCATACATTGGTGCGGTGTGCGTAGTCGGCCACCGCGTCGATATTGTTCATCTTGATCGGATCCTCGTACCAGAACGGATCGAACTGCTCGAGTGCCTCCGCGATACGGATCGCGGTGGGCAGGTTCCACATCGAATGGAATTCGACGTGGATGTCCATCTTGTCGCCGACGGCCTTGCGGATCTGCTCGAACGGACGCATGGCTTTTTTCAGGTCGGTGTTCGAGATGTAGCTGCCGTTGGAGGCTTCCGCCGCTTCGTCGAACGGCCAGATCTTCATGCCGGTAATGCCCATTTCAAGCAGCGACTTCGCCAGTTCGCCGGCATCCGTCTTGAACGCCATCAGGTCCTCAAAGGGCCGGTTCTTCTTGTCGGCTTTCGCCGGCAGGCCGAAGTTCTCGGTGCCTTGGGTCGGCTTGGCGCGCACGTACTGGTAACCGGCGCAGGTGTTGTACACCCGCACCTTGTCGCGCGAGGCGCCGCCCAGCAGCTGGTAGATCGGCTGGCCGGTGACCTGGCCGAACAGGTCCCACAGCGCGATGTCGATCGCGGAGGCAGCGCGCATTTCCACTCCCACGCTGTTGAAGCCGAGGTAGGTATTCAGGAAATGCCGGCTGTGCTTGTCGATCTCCAGCGGATTCTTGCCGAGCAGGTATTCCGCGCAGGTCTGGTGGATATGCTCCGCGACCGGGGCGACCGCGTAAAAGGTTTCCCCGAGGCCGACGATGCCTTCGTCGGTGTGGATGTGCACCCACAGTACGTTCGGGAATTCGGCGAGATTGATGGTTTCGACGGCTGTTATTTTCATCTTGTGGTCCTTTCCCCTTGTATCACTGCAATTCTAGCAGCCGCGCACGCTCATTTGATAGCCTGGCATATAGTAAGCTAGGCGACCAATTTGGGGTAGAATCGGCAGCTATGTTCCGCGAAGACCTGTCCCGCAATTTCGGCTTCATCCTGAACGATGTCGCCCGGCTGATGCGCACCACCTTCGACCGTCGGGTGAAGGCGCTCGGCCTGACGCGTTCGCAGTGGTGGGTGCTGAACCATCTGTTCCGCAACGACGGCGTGACCCAATCCGAGCTGGCGGACATCCTCGAAGTCAAGAAGGCCACCTTGGGCCGGCTGCTCGACCGGATGGAGCAGAAGGGGTGGGTGCGCCGCGAAGGCCATGCCGGCGACCGCCGCGCCAAGCGCGTGTTCCTGACCGAGGAGGTCGAACCCGCCATCAAGACCATGCGCGCCGCAGCGGCGGAACTCAGGCGCGATGCGCTCTCTGGACTGTCGGCAGCCGAGCAAAGCCAGTTCGTCGACGCCCTGCTGGCGATCAAGGCCAACCTGTCGAAGCCCGACAACGGTACCAACGGGAACGGCGCCAAAAGGCGCAAGCGCTGACATGTCCGAGACAGCCAATAGGGCAGTGATCGTCGTGCATCGCGCCGCGCGCATCCTGCTGCTGATCGTCGTGCCGCTGGTCGCGGTCGTGGCCGGCCTCTATATCTATGCCACCGGCGGGCGGGAGGTAGAGACCGACAACGCCTACGTCAAAGCCAACATCGTGCCGATCAGTGCGGCGGTGACCGGCCGCGTGATCGAAGTGCTGGCGCACGAGAACCAGCCGGTCGAAGCCGGCGCAGTGCTGTTCCGGCTCGACCCCGTGCCCTATCAGATCGCCGTGGACGGAGCGCGCGCGCAGTTGGACGTGGTGCGCACCAACGTGCAGTCGCTGCGTGCCGAGTACCGCGGCACGCTGCAGGAAGCGGCGGAGACTCGCAGCCGCATCGACTTTCTGGAAAAGCAGCTCGCGCGCCAGGAATACCTCAAGGAAAAAGGCATGACGCGCGGCGATACCTACGACGAGGCGCGCCACAACGTCGAGGCCGCGAAACGCCGGCTCGACAGCATTCGCGAAAAGACCAACCGCGTGATCGCCGATCTGTCCGGCAATCCGGATATGCCGGTTGAACGCCTGCCGCGTTATGCCGAGGCCCGCTCAGCCTACGACGCGGCCATGCTCGACCTTTCGCGCGCGCTGATCAAGGCACCGTTCGCGGGCGTGGTCAGCAACATGAAGTTGCAGGTCGGCGAGTTCGTCGAGAAGGGCGCGCCGATGTTCAGCCTGGTCGAGAGCGGCCCGCTCTGGATCGAAGCCAACTACAAGGAAACGCAACTCACCTACATGGCGGTCGGCCAACCCGCGAAGGTGACGGCCGACGCGTATCCGGACCAGGAATGGCCGGCGAGCGTCGAGACCATCGCATCGGCGACCGGCGCCGAGTTTGCCGTTCTGCCTCCGCAAAATGCCACCGGTAACTGGGTGAAGGTCGTGCAACGCATCCCGGTGCGCATCAGGGTCGAACAATCTCCCGGCAAGCCCCAGCAACTTCGCGCTGGCATGAGCGTTACCGTTGCGGTCGACACCGGGCGGCCACGCGGCCTGCCGCGCATCGTGCAGAAAATGGTCGACGACGGCTGGCTGCCGCGTTTCCTTTCGCCGTCGTCCGCGCTCGCGATCAACCGCCGCTGACATCGTGAGCGGATCGAAACATCCGGCCCTGATCACCGCCTCGGTCGGGCTGGCGAGTTTCCTGTATTCCGTCGACTGGACCATTGCCGCCGTTGCTCTACCGCACATGCAGGGCACGTTCGCCGCGAGCCAGGATCAGATCGGCTGGGTCATCACCTCCTATATCGTCGCCTCCGCGCTTTCCATTCCCGCTGCGGGATGGCTGAGCCTGCGTTTCGGCCGCAAGCGCCTGTTCATGTCGGCGGTCACGGTTTTCCTGATGGCCTCGGTAGTGTGCGGCGCCGCCAATTCACTGGAGGTCGAAGTAATGGCGCGCATCGTGCAAGGGCTCGGAGGCGCCTTCCTGATCCCGCTCTCGCACGCCATCATCCTCGACACCTATCCGCCGGAAGAGCAGGGCAAGGCCATGGCGTTGTGGGGCATGGCGGCGGTGATGGGCTCCTTTGTCGGCCCGACCGTGGGCGGCTACGTCACCGAGTACCTGAGCTGGCGTTACATCTTCTACATCAACGTGCCGGTCGGCCTGCTGGCGCTGGCCGGCGTGGCGATTTTTCTGCCGGAGACCGCGCGCGATCCCGAGCGCCGGCTAGACTGGTTCGGTTTCCTGAGCCTGTCGCTGGGCATCGGTTCGCTGCAGCTCATGCTCGATCGTGGCGGGCAGATGGACTGGTTCGAATCTTGGGAAATCATCACCGAGGCCTGCCTTGCGGTTCTCGGCTTGTACATGTTCAACGTGCATTGCCTGACGGCGAAGCAGCCTTTTCTCGACCCGCGTCTGCTGGGACGACGCACGTTCCTGATTGGCACGGTGTTCGCGTTCATCTACGGTTTCGTGACCACGCCGCCGATGGTGCTGATGCCGTCGTTCCTCGACCAGGTGCGCGGCTATTCAATCGATGCTATCGGCCTGCTGCAGGCGCCGCGTGGCATCGGATTGTTCGCGGCGATGGTGATCGGCGGCCGCACCACCGGACGAATCGATCCGCGCAAGTCGATCGCGTTCGGGCTGCTGTGCCTCGCCTATTCGAGCTGGGAAATGTCGAACTGGACGGCGGACGTCGGCGTATGGCCATTGGTGTGGACGAATTTCATGCAGGGCATCGGCGGCGGCATCATCCTGGTGCCGATCCAGGTCATCGCCTTCCCGGCGCTGGAGCCGCACCGTCGCACTGAGGCTGCGGCGGTTTACAACCTGATCCGCAGCCTCGGTGCGAGCATCGGCGTGTCGGGCGCGCTGGCGATGTTCGTGCGCACCAGCAGCATCATGCATTCGCAGATCGTGGAGCACGTCACGCCATTCAATCGCGCATTGCAGGCGCAGAGCCAGCACGGATGGAGCATGGCCACGATCAAATCACTGGCCATGCTCGAACGCGAAGTAAGCCTGCAGTCCGCGACCCTCGCCTTCACGAACGATTTCTGGCTGTTTGCGCTGGTCGCCCTCGCCGCGCTGCCGCTGCTGCTGTTCGTCGGCAAGCCGCAACTGGTACGCGGCGCGGGTGAACGTGCCGAGGCGATGGTGATCGCCGAGTAATGGATTGTCTAAAAAGGCAGCTCTCACCGCGGATACCCTCGCGAAGCGTGGAGTACCCTTTTAGGACGCAAAGGAAGTACAAAAACGAGGAAAGCAATTCCAGGATAGAAAAGAAATAACGGTACGCGAACCTGTGCCGCCAACTGTTGCCTCATGGATCTTGAGTCAATAGAAGATTTTCATCAGAATGTATTTTCTTGCCCTTGCCCTTCCTCCGCGTCCTAAAAGGGTACTCCGACGTGCTACGCACGTAGGGTATCAGCGTCCTCCGCGGTGAGAGTTGAACTAAGTCGCTGCGTTATCCGCGAGGGGAAATTCGATGCGGATTTCGACGCCTGAACCGTCTTCGCGATTCCGGGCGCTTGCGCGAGCGCCGTGAAATTCCGCGATCAGGCGCACGATGTACAGGCCCAGCCCGAGGTGTGGTTCGGTTTGCGCCTGCTTGTCGCGCACCGAGATCATCGACTCGAACAGCCGGTCCTGCATGCCGGCGGGCAAAATCGGTCCCTCGTTCAACACGGACAAGCGCGCGCCGGACGGTTCGCGTTGCAGTTCGAAGAGGATCGTGCTGCCCGGCGCACTGAACTCCACCGCGTTGGCGGCGAGCTTGTCGAGCATCTGGGCAACAAGGTCGGGGGCGCCATTCACCATGAACGACCCCGTGCCGGCATCGAAGACGAACGTGCGATCGCGATGCGCAAGCCGGTATCCTTCGACACACCCGCTCACCACTTCGGCCAGATCGAAATGCTCGCGCTCGACCGTGGCGAGCGACTGCTCCAGGCGCGTCGCTTCGCTCATGCGCGTGAATATCGTGCTCAGCCGCGTTAGACCCGCTTCCGCGCGATGCACGTAGACGCGCGCTTCGTCAGACATTTCGACCTGCTTCAGATTGTCGAGAGAAGACCGGACCACCGCGACCGGCGTGCGCAGTTCGTGCGACAGGCGTCCGGCCAGCGTCTCGAGATAACCGGTGTACTGCTGCAGCCTGCGCAGGATGTCGGCGAAGCTGCGCGACAGGTCGCCGAGTTCGTCCCCCGCATCGGAACCGCCGACGCCGCCCAGCACGCGGCCGTGGGGATCGATCGAACGCTCCGCTTCATCGCGCAGGCGGCGGATGCGCAGCGACAGGCGTGTGGCAAAGATCAGCAGCGCCGCCGTGCCGCCGATGTAGACGACCAGCAGGGCGGCGAACAGTTTTTCGAAGGCGCGGTTGCGTAATGCGAGCACGTCGTTGGTGGTTTCCTCGATCAACACCGCGCCGACCACTTTGTCTTCCAGCCACACCGGTTGCGCGGCCGAGAGCACGACCGCGCGCGAATCCGGCGTGAGCCGGCGGCGCGTGCCGGTCTGGCCGGCGAGCGCTTCGTCGATCTCG
>JANXPQ010000515.1 GCA_025357235.1 Betaproteobacteria bacterium | reverse complement strand
CCGTCACCGCGCTGGCCGGCGGGACACCCGACGCTCCCGGTATCCTAATTCAGGAGTTCCGTCATCTCGGCCATCGACAGGCCGCCGAGCGCGCCACCCAATCCGTCTCGCTCGATGACCGCGTCGGTCGCCTTTCGCTTGCGGCGCTGCAGGTTGAGGATCTTTTCCTCGACGGTGTCGCGCGTAATGAGCTGATAGGAAGTGACGACGCGATCCTGTCCGATGCGGTGCGCGCGGTCGGTCGCCTGCGCCTGCACCGCCGGATTCCACCACGGATCAAAATGAATCACCGTGTCCGCGGCCGTCAGATTCAGTCCGGTGCCGCCGGCCTTGAGGCTGATCAGAAACAAGGGCACTTTCCCGGACTGAAAAGCCTTCACGGGGCGTTCGCGGTCGCGCGTCTGCCCGGTGAGCTTGACGTAGGCAATGCCCAGCTTCGCCAGTTCCGGCTCGATCAGTTCGAGCATGCTGGTGAACTGGGAAAAAAGCAGCACGCGCCGGCCCTCGGGCAGCAATTCCTGCAGCATTTCAGTCAGCAGTTGCAGTTTGGCGGATTCCTTTACATGTCTGGCGGCATCGACTTTCAGCAGCCGCGGGTCGCAGCAGATCTGGCGCAACTTGAGCAAGGCATCGAGCACGACGATGTGGCTTTGCGCTATTCCCCGCGCCGCGATCTCCGCGCGCACCCGCTCGTGTACGGAAGCGCGCACGGTCTCGTAGAGTTCGCGCTGCGGGCCGGCCAGTTCCACCGGTCGCAGGATCTCGGACTTGGGCGGCAGTTCGGGGGCGACCTGATCTTTGGTCCGGCGCAGGATAAAAGGCCGGATGCGCCGCACCAGATTTTCCCGGCGCACCACATCCGCGTGCTTCTCGATGGGTGTGCGGTATGCGCGGCGAAAAGCCGTGGCATCGCCGAGCAGGCCCGGCATGAGAAAGTGAAACAGCGACCAGAGTTCGCCCAGATGATTTTCCAGCGGCGTGCCGGTCAGGCACAGGCGATGGTTTGCGCGCAATTTCCCCACTACGCGCGCGGCCCGGGTCTGCGCGTTCTTGATCTGCTGCGCCTCGTCGAGGACGACAAGGTGGAATTCCTGCGCAAGCAGCGTTTCCTCGTCACGCGGCAGCAAAGCATAAGTCGTGAGTACGAGGTCGGATGCGGCCATCTCCCCGAAGGATTCCTTGCGCTTGAGGCCGTGCGAAACATGCACGCGCAACTGCGGCGCGAAGCGCGCTGCCTCGGCCTTCCAGTTTGGAACCACGCTGGTCGGCGCCACCACGAGAACCGGGTGGGTAAGCCGCCCCGCGCTTTTTTCGATGAGGATGTGCGCCAGTGCCTGCACTGTCTTGCCCAGGCCCATGTCATCGGCGAGGATGCCTCCCAGGCCGTATTCGCGCAGAAACTGCAGCCACGCGAGCCCCTGCTCCTGATACGGGCGCAAGTGCGCACCGAAGTTCGTGGGCGCCGTGACCGGCGCGATGGCCGTGAACCCGGAAAGTTTGCGGCCCAGGTCGCGCAATGCTTCGCCACCCTGCCACTTCAGCGCAATCGAATCCTCCAGATCGGCGAGGCGCAGCGCATCCAGTCGCGGCAGACGCAGCTTGCCCACCGGCGAGGCGTCCAGCAGATCGTGCAGCACCGCGACCAGCGGCTGCAATCGAGCGAACGGCACCGGCAGCATGTGTCCGCTTTCCAGACGCACGAACAGATGCCCGTCCGCTGCCGTGGTTTGGCTTTTGGCACCGATTAACAATTCCGGCCGCTCCCGAATCACCGTGAGCAGCAGCGGAATCAAATCAACCTGGTTTCCTTCGACCTCAACTTGCAGACTCAAGTCGAACCAATCGCGTCCGGATTCCGTGACTTCAGCCCGCCATTCGCCGGCTTCCACCATGGCATGACGAAAACTCTCGTCGAAGTCGATGCGCCAACCCTGCGCGCGCAACTGCGGCAGCCGGCGCACCACGAAATCGAGCCACGCCGGCTCACTGGCGAGCGTGTAATCGTGCTTGTGCGGATCCGGATAAAAGCGCGCCGCGTTCATGACCTTGATGAATCCGGCGTCGGCCAGCGCCGCATGGGCTTGCTTTTCAAGGCCATGATCGCGCTTGATGCGCAGAACCTTGCCGTCGCTGAAACGCGTCAACAGACCCGGGCTATCACGACCGGCGCGGGCGCCGGCATAGTCGAAGGTCAGCGCAGCCACGTCCAGAAGTTCGTCGCGCCAGCGGTAGCGCCCGCGAAAGCCCTCGACCACCTGCAGTGTCAGCATTCGCAGACAGGGCATTGGCGTGACATTCCGCAAATCCACCTGTTCCGGAACCATGGGCAAGGGCATGTTGGCCACACCCGGAGCGTTCGACAGAGCCTCGCGCGTTACGG
>JANXPQ010000394.1 GCA_025357235.1 Betaproteobacteria bacterium | reverse complement strand
GTCGCGGTCCGTCGCACCCTCGCGGTCATAACGGACGAGGGATCGCGCATCGCCGGCCGGGAGTATGGACTTCTGCTCGCGGCTGGCGGAATAAAACCAGCCCTGTCCGCCTTTGCCGTTCGGTTCCTCGCCGACGCCGTATTTCTGCAGAATCGTTTCGAGTTTCAATTGCGCGTCGAGCCGCCTCGTCGCCGCGCCTTCCAGAGGCAAAGCCGCGGAATCACCGGACGCATCGCCGGTCTGGCTGCCTTCGCGCGCGTTGTCGTTCTCTTCGCGCGCAACCGCGGCCTGGCGGAACAAGGTGCCGCCGCGCACATTGGAATTGCCGGTATCGGGCGAGGGAGTCGGATTCGGTGCATTGGTCCGATTGTCGAACTGGCTCGCGGTGAGCTGGCTGCGCTGGCTGGTCGCAACCAGATTGTCTTCCATGCGCCGCTTGACGCTGTTTACCCGGCTTTGCACCTCGATCCGTTCGTTCGCCTGCTGCAGGGCATTGATCACCCGATTGATCGCGTCCTGATTGACCGCTGCAATCCTGCCGCGCAGGTCCCGGCCGGAACTTTCCAGCGCCTGTGCGTTGTCAGGTTCGGGCGGGCCACCTTTGTCGGCCGGTTCGATGGCCTGGCTTTGCGGCGTGCCGGCGGCGGAATCGGCTTTGAGTTTGCGCAATAGCGCCATTGCATCGTCCATGCGGCCCTCGTTCATCGCCTGCGCGACCGATTCGAACTTCGGATCCGTTTTCAGCGACTCGGCGAGCTTCGCCAATCCTTCGCGCGCGGCGGAGGCCTCCATATTCGCCTGGTCGATCGCATCGCGCGCATCGGCAAGAGCCCGCATCTTTTCGTCGGCGGAGACATCGGTTTGCCGCAGCTTGCGAAGAGCCCGATCGAGTTTTGCGATCTGCGCATCTCGTGGTGCATCATCGAGCAACGAGCCCAGATCGGCAGACTCGAGAAGCTGCGCGGGACCGGCGTCGTGGCCGGAGTCCCATGGCCGCGTCAGTTGCGGCGCTATCCAGATCAGCCCCGCGAGCAGCAGGCCCAGCCCCGCGGCCGGCAAAGCGTTGCCGGGCAGCTTGCGCGGAGCGAGCACTGCGAGGTCGAGTCGGGCAGCGGTAGCAGCCGCGCGTCGGATCTGCAGTTGCGCGAAGGGCGATATCGGATCTTCCCCCAGGAACCAGAGCGCCGATTTCAATTCGTCCTTGAGTTGCGCGCGCGCATCGGCTTCCGCGGCGGCCTGTCGCGTGGATACCCCGCGCTCGCAGCTTCTTATGAATTCGATTGTGACGATGATGAATGCCAGCAGCAATGCGACGCGAATCGCCGTTCCGTCGGACGGTACCTCCGCACCGAGGGCCGGCTCGATGAGCTGAAAGCAGACGAGGCAAAACAGAATGATACAGGCAAGAAATGCGGCTTCCCGAATCACCCTGTCCGTCCACAGGCGGCGGCCCAGTTCGCGAAGCACGCCGATGATCATTTCTCGCTCTTTCATGACTCGTCCGATTGTAACGCAGCGCCGAATGCCATTGCGAGGAGGCGCTGGGGCAATAGTCGTCGATGACGCAATCTCAGGTAACATCCGCGCAACCGACGGAGGACTTTTATGAGGGTCGCCTTGCGGCGCGCGGCGGCGTTACTGGGCTGCGGCGCAGCCCTGGTTTGCACCATGACCGGTGTCGGCGCTGCGGACCGGCCGAACATCGTCTACATCCTCGCTGACGATCTGGGCTGGAAGGACGTGGGTTTTCACGGCGGCGCAATCAGGACGCCCAACCTGGACCGCCTCGCGCAAAACGGCGCGCGCCTGGAGCGGTTTTACACGGAGCCGTATTCCACATCCGCTCGCGCGGCGTTGCTCACCGGGCGCTACCCGATGCGCTATGGCTTGCAGACCCTGTCGATTCTGCCGTGGAGCGAGTACGGCCTGCCGACCGGCGAGCGCCTGCTGCCGCAAGTATTGAAAGAGGCGGGCTACCGCACCGCCATGCTCGGCAAGTGGCAACTGGGCCACTACAAGAAAGACTACTGGCCGACGCAGCGCGGATTCGACAGTTTTTATGGCAGCTTCAATGGCGACCTCGATTGCCTGCGCAAAACCAATCAAGCGCGCGAGCCCGACTGGCATCGCAACGAGCGGCAGGTCAAGGAAGAAGGCTATTGCACCACTCTGATCGGCAAGGAAGCCGCTCGGGTGATCGAGAAGCACGACCTGACCAAGCCATTGTTCCTCTATCTGTCTTTCAACGCTCCCCAGGCGCCCTTGCGGGCGACGAAGGAATATCTGGATTTGTACAAAGACGTCCGCGACGAACGGCGCAGGACTTATGCGGCCATGGTGAGCGCTCTGGACGATGCAATCGGCATGGTTATGGCCGCACTCGAGAGAAAAGGCATTGCGGCCGATACGCTGATCGTCTTTCACAGCGACAACGGTGGCGCGCTGCCGAACAAGTATCCGACCGGGGACGGGGACGTGCAAAAGGAATTTTCCGACAACGGCCCTTATCGCGACGGCAAGGGCAGCCTGTATGAAGGCTCTCTTCGCGTGGTCGCACTGGCTTCATGGCCGGGAAAAATTCCGGCCGGCGTCGTCTCCGAGCGCATTCACGTAACCGACATGTACCCGACTCTGCTCGGCATTGCTGGCATCAGGCCGGAGCAGACCAAGCCCCTGGATGGGGTCGACCAGTGGGACACAATCACCGGAGCAAAACTCAGTCCGCGCAAGGAGGTATTGCTGGCGATGGAAGATTTTCGCGGTGCGCTGATGGTCGAAAACTGGAAACTGATTGTCTATTCGCGCCTGCCGGTGCGTTACGAACTCTACAATGTCCAGGACGATCCATCGGAAGAAGACAATCACGCCGACCGCGAACCCCAGCGCATGCAGGAAATGCTGGTTCGTTTCAATGAATTTGCTTGGGAGATGGCGCCGTCGCTTTACCTGGAAGACATTCACAAGCCGCGAAAATATCCGACGCCAATCTACTGGGGTGACAATCCGGCGCGACCTTGACGGATCGGGATGTTCCTGCAGCCCCGCCCGGCACGCCATCGGCATGCTGCAAAATTTTCACTGGGCAGGACTTTGCGTTGCACCGCACTGGTGCTTATCATGGATACGATGGTGCGAGGCCCGCAAGAGTACCGCGCGTGCAACACGCTTCCCGGTTTCGCGACTCTAAGCGAGGAAAGCTGGCACGCGACGTGCTGTCGTTCGAACCGCCGTCAAACCGGTTTACGACGAACCAGGAAATACGGAAAATGCAATCCGGTTTCGGCATTCTTTCGACATCGGCAATCTGACTGCAGCACAATGATATGGCCTCTACACTTTCGATCGCCTATTTTGCGAACCACGATTTGCTCGGCGTAGTATCCGAGGAAGAATACGAACGGTTCAAGAGCCAGTTGTTGCAGGCATTCCAGGAAGAATGGCCGGATGCCACGGTCAGCGTCGACGATGACGAGGAAGTCAATGTCGAAACCGGTGGCATCACCGGCCAGGCGGAACTGGACGTGCGGGGTCGAATAGCCGATATCGTCAATGAGGTGATCGGCTCGGGAGACTGGCAGGAAGAGGAAGAGGAATTCTACGACGAGGATGACGAGAACGACCTCGGCGACATCGAGGAAAAAGACGACTACTGAACGGTAAACATGGCCGGAAACGACAGGTCGTGGCCTTCCCAATACACAAAGCCGTGGTTTAGCTTCGAATCCTTCCGCAACGCCTAGCGCTGCTTCAGTAGTTGCGAATTCAGTTCCGCGTTGGTCTTGCGCAGATGCGAGTTTTCAGTTTGAAGATCGACTATCTTCACCTGCAGTTCCTCGATCTTTTTACTTGCCTCTTCGAAGCCAGGCCTTTCCGTGCACGCCAGGAGGAGGGCTGAAGAAACTATTACCAGAAGCTTTGATTTCACCCGCTTACCCTCTTTAAATGGAGTTTTTTCGACTGCGACGAACACTACCCGAGGGTTATGACGTGAACAAGGGCGGGAAATACATGGAGTTTCAGTACTTGGAATAACATGAGCAACCGTAACGACTCAGAGTGGAATGCATTCTCAGGGCGCCCCGTTCGGCAATCGTGAGTCTTGTGAACGAGCTTGAGTTGCCCGTCAGCCCCTCATTCAGAACCTCCCCATGTTGAATTCCGGTCTGATCCAAGACTCCGAGAGCGGGGGCTGGTGGCAATTCCGGAATGCCGTCGAAATCGTCCTCATCGACAACATCGAAAAAGTCCTGCCGGCCCTCAGGCAAATAGAGGAACGCGTCAACGGGGAAGGTCTGTGGGCCGCCGGCTTCATCAGCTATGAAGCGGGTCCGGGTTTCGACCCCGCAATCCGGGCTCGCGCGCCCGCGCATTCGCCGTTACTATGGATGGGCCTGTATCCGCCGCCGCAACTCATTCAGCTTCCGGTTCAACCGCCCGCCGAAGCAGGCCCGGCTTATGAATGGCAGGCCTCGCAAAACCGGCAACAGTACGAACATGCGATCGGCCGGATCCGGGAGCTCATTTCGCGCGGCGATACCTACCAGGTCAACTACACATTGCGCCTGCACTCGCCAATCCTGGAAGATCCGGAGGCGCTTTTCTCGCGCATGATTCGCGCCAACGAGCCGAAGCACGGTGCCTATCTGGATTGCGGCAATTTTGTGGTTAGTTCAGCCTCGCCGGAGTTGTTTTTTCGACTCGACGGAGAACGAATCACGAGTCGGCCGATGAAGGGCACCGCAGGCCGGGGATTGACGCACTCCCACGACGTCGAAGCGGCGCGGGGGCTCGCTGAGTCGGGGAAGGATCGTGCTGAAAACGTGATGATCGTCGACATGGTGCGCAACGACCTCGGCCGCATTTCCCGCATCGGCAGCGTACAGGTGCCGCAACTGTTCGAACTGGAACGCTATCCGACCTTGTGGCAATTGACTTCGACCGTGACTGCGAATACCGGCGCGTCCGTCTGCGATATATTGCAAGCGCTGTTTCCACTCGCATCCATTACAGGGACACCCAAGGCCCGTACCACCGAAATCATCGCGGAACTCGAAAGCACGGCACGCGGCGTCTATACGGGGTGCATCGGCTACATTGCTCCGGGACGCCGTGCACAGTTCAACGTTGCAATCCGTACTGCAGTGGTCGATCGCAGCAGCGGCATGGTGGAATACGGCGTCGGCGGCGGCATTGTATGGGATTCGCGCAGCCAGCCTGAATACGACGAAGCCCTGCTCAAAGCACGCATCGTCACCGATGCATTACCTGCGTTTTCCCTGCTGGAGACTTTGTTGTGGGAACCGGAAGGCGGTTACTTCCTATTGGACGAACATCTGCGCCGTCTTGCAGAATCGGCCGGCTACTTCGGTATGCAGGCGGACGTTGCGCTTGTGAGCAGGCGTCTGGAAGAATTTTCCAACGACTTTCCACGCGAGCCCCTGCGCGTAAGACTGCTGATGGATCGCGACGGCCGCATCCGCTGCGAAGCGGTCCCGCTGACGGATTCGCAAATCCCGGTGCGGCTCGGCGTTGCTGCCGAACCCG
>JANXPQ010000318.1 GCA_025357235.1 Betaproteobacteria bacterium | reverse complement strand
GACCTTCGTGCACAAGGTAAAGCCTTCCGGACGATCGCGTCCGAGCTCGCGATCGCCGGTTTCGAACCGCGCGCCGGCCGCGCCTGGCACCCGCAAACCATCGCCAACATGCTGAGGCAAGCATGAGTGCCAAGGTAACGGCGATGGAAGTCGTCACCCTGCGTCTGCCCAGGCCATTGCTAGAACGCGTCGATGCATTGGTCAAGCGGCTTGCCAGCGATGAGCAATGGGCTTTGCGCGGGATGGATACACGCGCGCAGGTCATGCGTGAGGCCATCATTCAGGGGCTTCTTGTACTTGAGGAGGCGGCGAAGAAACGATGAACTGGAAAGCCCGGGTCGAACAGCTCGAGTCCATGGTCGCGATGCTCAACACGAGCGCGCGCCTTGGCGCTTCGGCGGACCTTCCATTTGAAGACTGGCTGCCGGCCGTCTCGCCTTACTTCAAATGGGATTGGCGTCACCTGGCCTATATCCGCGAGCACCTGGACCGGGTCACTGCCGGCGAGATCCGGAAGCTGATGATCTTCTGCCCGCCGCGGCACGGAAAGTCCGAACTGGCAACGATCCGATATCCCGCCTGGACCTTGGAGCGCTGGCCCGACAAGCGGGTCATTCTCGGCGCATATTCCGAGGATCTTGCTGCGCGCTTCTCGCGCAAGGCACGACGGATCGCTTCATCGCGCATCGCCCTCAGCAACGATCGCAATACGGCCAGCGATTGGGAAACGATGACCGGCGGAGGCCTGCGCGCGGTCGGTGTTGGGTCCGGCGTTACGGGCGGCGGTGCGAACCTGATCGTGATCGACGACCCCGTCAAAAGCCGCGAGGAAGCCAATTCCGCGGCTTACCGCGAACGAGTCTGGCAGTGGTATACGGACGATCTCTATACCCGCCTCGAGCCAGGCGGCGCCATCGTGCTGATCATGACCCGATGGCATGGCGCGGACCTGGCCGGGCGGATCCTGGACAGCGACGATGCGGCGAACTGGACCGTCGTCAATCTGCCGGCATTGGCAGAGGCAAACGATCCACTCGGCCGCCTGGAAGGCGAGGCGCTGTGTCCGGAGCGTTTCGACGAGGACGCGCTGGCGCGCATCAAGCTGGTCCAGGGTTCCAGCTTTCAGGCTTTGTACCAGCAGCGGCCGAGCGCGATCGAGGGTGCGATCTTCAAGCGCGAATGGTGGAAATCGTATCGCGAGCTGCCGGCGTTCAAGCGGATCGTGCACTCGTGGGACACATCCTTCAAAACCGGCCTCGAAAACGACTATTCCGTGTGCACGATCTGGGGCGAAACCGATACCGGCTACTACCTCATCCACCGGTTCAAGCAACGCCTCGAGTTCCCGGAATTGAAACGCACCGTCGATACGCTGGCCACAATGCACCGGCCGAACGCCGTGCTGATCGAGGACAAGGCCTCGGGGCAGTCATTGATTCAGGAAATCAAGCGGCAGACTTCGCTCCCGGTGCTCGCGGTCAAGGTCGACACCGATAAGGTCTCCCGCGCTTACGCCGTGACGCCGATCATTGAGGCGGGGAAAGTTTTCCTACCGGAGTCGGCGCCCTGGCTCGATGATTACCTAGACACGATGGCGTCATTCCCCAATGCCGATCATGACGACGACGTCGACAGCACAACGCAGGCGCTAAACTGGATGATTGGCCGCGGGGATGCGATGGGGCTGTATCGCTACATGGAGGACGAGGCGCGGAAGATTAAAGAGGGCGTCGGTTAGACCGCGAGGAAATGCGCGTGTGCCGAATAGTACTCGACTACGAAGCGTGCGCAAAAAAACGTTAGTCCCATCAGAAAAAGGGCAATGGACAATCTATAGGAAAGCGCCATTCGGTCTTCTTGCGCTTTAACTGGCTCTGGGTACGTTTGCAGTTTGTCCGGGTCGATTAGATCCAGGCTTTCGTCCATATTCTGGAGCAGTTGCTGTGTGGCCGCCTCTGTAATGGGCTTTCCTTGTTTGGCGAGGTTTTTAATTGACGTGTTGATGTCGTGGCCCCGGGCGAGATTGGCACGAATTTTGGCCTCTAGCCGCAAGTCGCTAAACCGCACAGCGGAGAAGTATTTGAACCCAATAGCAGTGATCACTCCGGCAAACGAAAGCAGCCCCGATAAAAGAAGCACAAGTTTCAAATTTTGCGGGGCGGATTCGATGCCTGTGAAGGCGAGATACATTGAGGCCGTGCTCAGCCCTCCAATCCAATTTATGAACTCATCTTGTGATTTGGCCTGCTCTGCCAGTAGTTCCACAAGCGCTGCGCGGTACTCAGCTATGTAGGGATTGGGCTCGTGCTGATCAGCTGTCGCGGCCAAGATTCGTTGGCGTTTTTTCTCGAGCGCGACGAGATCAATTATTTTGGGTTGCATAGTGGGTGTAGAGCCATTGCATCAGATTTCTCCGAGCAGCTCGGAAACGTCAGCAGCCCGAACATCGTGAAACCTTGGCCGGCTCGAGTCTCCCGCAACATTCAAGTCCACATTACGCGATCTGCTATTCCATCCCGATCGCTGAGCGTAATAGTCGAACGCCCGTAATCGCAAAGGCCCCGCTTCGGCGGGGCTCACCCAGGAGGTGCCGATAACTGGGTGATTGACATGCCGATTCAAGCGTTCCAGCATATGCCCCATGGCTGAAGACGACGTTCTGCCGGTCGAGCGTAAACCGCCCAAAAGGGTAGCGCCGAAGAAATCTCTGGCGCGCTCAGGGAATCGCGCCGGTATGAATCCAATTCGAAACAGGAAACTTAAACGGATTCGCAACAGCGCGAGAAAAAATGCGAGATAGCAATTCATGCGCTCTCTCACATATTTAAAGCACCCGACATTTGTCCGCTGGTTTGGCTCCGATGTCACCCTATTTCGGGCCGCAATATGCACCATCTGTGCCGTCATTAACGGGGTTCTTTTATCTATTTCGGGGAATGCCGCCGGTTATTCAAACTGGGAGTGGCTTGCGGCTCTTATCGTCGTGCCGCTTTTCATTTTAATATTCGGAACGATGTCGGTCCTTTGTTTGTACATTGCGGCGTGGTTCCTCTCTATCTTTGTGACTCAGGCGGCGACATCGATATATGTGGCCCGTCACCGGACCGCAAGCGCGATAGTGCGAGAATTGCCAGAACCTTTAGCCTCGTTTACGCAGGAATGGGCAATTAACGGATTAATGTTGCTTGGCGAGTTGGGAATTATTTATGGCAAGGTTGCCGGTTTTTGGCTGAAGTAGGGATTACCTCTAAATCAGAGGATACCTGCTCGACTTCGCCCTTTACCCTGGAGGGGCGACCGTTAACAAATTCTGCATCTGCGCGCGGTACGATCTTGATACCCACAAAGCATGGCAGTTCAACAGGAACGTTGGCGAAATTTGGCGAGAACACGACGATCAACGCGCCGTGGCGTTCCGACGATGCATAACACATGCGTTTTCCATCCGCCTGAAGTACCGGTAGCCCGTCTAAACGTGCTCGATCGAATGTCATGATGAAGAGCCCCAAGTAAGTGAGGAGGAATACACGCTAGGCTGCAATCATCCGGATTGTCAATTATCGAACTGTGCCAAATGCATAAACCGTTATTTGTTCGGATGCTTTTGTTCTGTTGCTTACGACTGCATCGTCACAACCAGCACCACGATAACCCCGATCACCAGAAGCCAGATCAGCCTATTAGCTCGCCCACGGCCTGTGCCGGGCATTGATGTTTCCGAGTAGCTGATACCCGTCCCGGGTAACCCGACTGTCGTTCGCGTCTTTCCCCGACCTATGTTCACGGTGAAGCCGCGGCGGCCGAGCGATGTGCTGAGGCCTGACTTGCTAACGTTCAAACTGATGCCTGGCGCGATCTTGATTCGGCGTCGAAATCGAAAGCCCATTGCAGATCCCTTCGTTTAACCAGCGAAATCTAGTTACCCGCCCTCCCGCTGCTCTTCGATATTTTCATCTTCGCGTGAGGTACAGCGAAGCTCCTTTGGAATTCCGCGCGTTCGTATCACGGGAAATTTCCCGGACGCCGCAATTCGGGTTATCGCGGCAATGGCTTGCTTCCGATGTGCCGGATGTTTCGGTAGATAATCGATCGCGCCGCCGGCGATCTCATAACGCGGGCACTGACCATGGCAAATCACATCAAGCCGCTTTCCGCCTTCGCCGGGAACTTCTTCTACTGACGCCACGGTGTCACACAAGAAGCAACGAGACGTATTGGCCATGTGGGACTCATCAGTCGGCGGATCGAGGTCTTGGCTTTCCAATTTGGCACACTTTTGGCACAGTTGGCACAACGAAACTCAATAAACGGCAATAGAACACAGTATATAACCCCTTGATGGGATTGTTGGTTGGTGCTGCTGTGTATTGTAGTCTATTGAATCCTCCCGACTCAAAATCCCGCGCCCTTAACAGGCGTGCCGGTTCGATTCCGGCTCCCGCACCAATACTGGCGCGACTTTCCGCACCGTGTAGAGTTCTGATGCGGATGCGCTGCTTTAGCCGTGTCAACACTGTGTCAACACGCGTACCGTTTTCGTTTGGATGCTTGCTCGATACGCCCGACCCTGCTCCCGAAGGATGCGCAAAAGCATTAGCCCATCATCCAGTGATCGGCCACCGCGCCGACCGGCCTCTTGACCTCAATGACGGTCTTACCTGCGGGCCTTCGCTCCGGCTTTGTTTCCGGCTTGGGTTCCGGATCGCGTACTGGGTCGGGCTTTCTCTCAGACGCAACAGGCGCTACTCTCAGGCACTTGTTCGCTTCAGCTGTAGTAGTCGCGACTCCATCTGACAGACAATGTCCGTTTCTCGGGAATTTTAGACCGAGGAGCGACTGGCAAAAACCGGCCAAAACCCACCTTTCAAGTTAGCGATCCTCTGTAACGGTGTGTTACACCTCGGTAGTTTCACCTGAAACCCAAGGCGCCGAAGGTAGTTCTTGCCGAACATGCCCCACTCCGCGCGGGTCCTTGCGGGTCTGCGTTGAGCGCCAGCGGCTCCCACCGGCATCCAGTCATCACGATGATCCGGTTTGCGCTAGATCAAGGCGCATCGGCGAGTTCAAGAACAACATATTCGAGGGTTGCAAAAGCACAACGCGCTTGCAGGATAGGTGCGGGAACTTCGGCTTGGCTTCAATTGACTGCCCTGCAGCGCATAGTCATGCAACCCGCTACTGGCAGTTGCCTCCCCAGTCACCAACTACTACTTCGTCATCTGTTCTGGTTTGCCTGTACCAGCCAGACCTGCTTACGTTCGCATATTTGCCGGTGCCGCTGATGACCTTCCAAGTCGCATTGTAGTCTCCAGGCATATACGCGCTTTGAACGGTCATCTCATCGCCGTCCTTGTCTTTCCGGGTGCAAAGCCATTCGTGGCACTCGCCGATGAGAATATGCGAAGGCTCAGCGGGGTCGTTACTTATGCTGATGCTCTTAGCCCCAACATTGACGTAGTGCCCCGAACAGTTATCCTCCGCGACACTCAGGCTAGGGGCGCCAACGCAGGCGGCGAAAGCTCCAAGGCAAACGACCATATTCGCGTTTTTCATGACTCCTCCCAATCGTTAGCGAGACAGCTTCGCCGCCCCGTGCCGCCTGGGTACCCGCAAACGCATGGCATCCATAACAACGGCGCACCCACGCTGTTCCGGATTGTCGATCTCTTTGGCCGGGGCGGTCGCCTAACGCAATCTATTCCTCAGCCCCTCGACGCGCTTTGATCTAGCGCAAACCGATTCATCACGATGCGTTGGTTCCATTGATGGGCCGCCGGTGAAAAGGTCGCCACCGTTGCACGATGTCGTCAATGTGTAACCTGAAACACCCGGATGGCGGCTTTTTACCAAGCAGCGAAGTCCGCGAAGGTCCGCTTTTCCAGAACACGACAGGCAGCAAAGGGTCGAGGGACTAAACCGCTCGCGCGGTAAGGCACGGCGAGCAGCGGTGGTGGTAGCTGAGACACGGTTCTGTTTATGTTATGGGACGAGGCAATCCGCCTCGCATCACGACAGGAGCAGCAACCATGGACTCATCACCTCAAGGCA
>JANXPQ010000293.1 GCA_025357235.1 Betaproteobacteria bacterium | reverse complement strand
TTGCAGGCCGCTGCATAACCACTCTGCCACCCCGCCAGGGAGGGCGCGGCCGGAATCAGCTGCGCACCGCGAACCGGTAGGTCTGATCTTGATTCGCTGAAAACCAAAAGGGAAAACGGCAGATGCGCGTTTTCCCTTGGGCAATCTGGAGCGGGAAAGGAGGCTCGAACTCCCGACCTCAACCTTGGCAAGGTTGCGCTCTACCAACTGAGCTATTCCCGCACAAAAAACGAACCGGCATTATAGGACCCGGGGTCCAATTGTCAAGGTAACGGACCTCGCCCTACTCTTCCCGAGTCAACTCCGGAAGGGCCATTTTTAGATAGTACCCCATCGACCACAGCGTCAGGATTGCCGCAACATAAATCAGGAAATTTCCGATCGCATGGCCATTCAACTCGAAATACCGTTCGTGGAAACTTACTTGGAAAAGCCGGTCGTGATAGAGGAGCAGGATGATCGCCACCATCTGTGACACGGTTTTTATTTTTCCCAAAAACGAGACGGCGACACTTTTGCTGCGCCCGATCTGCGCCATCCATTCACGCAAGGCGGAGATCGCGATCTCCCTGCCGATGATGATGGCGGCGATGAAACCCTCTACCCTGCCGAGCCAGACCAGGAGAATCAGCGCAGTGGCGACCATGAGCTTGTCGGCCACCGGATCCAGGAACGCGCCAAAAGAGGAGGTTTGATTCAGCGCGCGGGCAAGATAACCGTCGAGCCAGTCCGTGATTGCCGCAAAGCTGAAGATCAGGGTGGCCACCAGATTTTTGTCATGATTGGCGATCCATTCGTGCGGCGTGTAATACACGCCGACGAGCAGCGGGATCATCAGGATGCGCACCCAGGTGATGAGATTCGGCAGGTTCAACGGCATGATGTGTCAGTGTAATTGCTGGTAGATTTTTTCGGCGAGTTCCCTGCTGATCCCTTCCACCTGTGTAAGTTCCTCGATGCTGGCGGAAGCCACGCCTTTCAGTCCGCCGAATCGCGACAGAAGGCGCTGCCTGCGTTTCGTTCCCACACCGGCAATCTCTTCCAGCGTGGAGCGATTGCGGACCTTGGCGCGCCGGTTGCGGTGGCCGGAAATAGCGAAACGGTGCGCCTCGTCGCGAATCTGCTGAATGAGATGGAGTCCCGGGTTATCCGCAGGCAGGCGCAGCGGTTCGCTTGTTTCCGGAAAAATCAATTGCTCCAGACCCGCTTTGCGTTCCTCACCCTTCGCGACGCCGATCATCGGCAGGTCGCTCAGTCCGAGTTCGCCGAGCACCTGATACGCCGCGCTGACCTGCCCTTTGCCGCCATCGATCAGGATCAGGTCCGGCAATTTGCCCCCTCCTTCCACGATCTTGCGATAACGCCGGTCAAGTACCTGGCGCATGGCGGCGTAATCATCACCCGGTTCGATGCCTGAAATGTTGTAGGTTCGGTATTCGCCTGGCTGCATCGAAGCATGATCGTAAACCACACAGGAAGCCACCGTCGCCTCACCCATGGTATGGCTGATGTCGAAACATTCGATACGTTGAATGTTGTCGCCCAGATTCAGGGCTTGCTGCAGCGCCGTCAGCCTGGCTTCCTGGGTGGCGTGGGCCGCGATGCGTTGCGCGATTGCCAGTTCCGCGTTCTTTTCCGCCATGCGCAACCACACTTTGCGCTCGCCAGCCGGATTGGTATTGAACTGCACCTTTATTCCGGATTGCTGCAGCAGCAATTCCTCGAGCGCGCCGGAATCGACGGGCCGATTGAGAATGATCGATGGCGGCACGTCGCGCCCGACATAATGCTGCTCCAGGAAGGCTTCCAAGGCGGATTGCTCGTCCTGGTCGCGCGCGTTCTGCGGGAAAAAGCTCTTGTCTCCCCGATGCTGTCCGCCGCGTACAGCCACAAGATTGACGCAAATGAGCCCGCCCGAACTTGCCAGCGCAACAATATCTGCGTCCACGCCGCGGTTGCTGGAAACAAACTGGGTCTCCCTGACCTTGGACAGCGAACGAATCTGATCGCGATAGGCTGCTGCCTGCTCGTAGGCCTGCTGGTCGGCTGCCCGGCGCATGCGTTCTTCCAGGCGGCTGACGGCTTCGTCCTCCCTGCCCTGCAAGAACAATTCGGCACTTCTGACGTCCTCCGCGTAAGTCGGCTCGTCGATCAGGCCGGCACACGGACCGGTGCAACGCCTGATCTGATACAAGAGGCAGGGGCGGGAACGATTGGCAAAGACGGTGTCCTCGCAAGTACGCAGCCGAAAAATTTTCTGCATCAGGCGGATGCTTTCGCGAACCGCCCCGGCATTGGAAAACGGCCCGAAGTAATGAGTGGTCTTGTCCAGGCTGCCGCGATGGAATCCAAGGCGCGGAAATTGGTGGCCGGTCAGAACAAGGTAGGGATAGGATTTATCATCCCTATACAATATGTTGTAGCGGGGATTTAAACTTTTTATGAAGTTATTTTCCAGTAGCAGGGCTTCTGCCTCGGAGCGCGCCACCGTTGTCTCCAGCCCCTGAACCTGGCCAACCATCAGCTGGATGCGTGGCGCCAGGGAGGCCGTTTTCTGAAAGTAAGAGGCGACTCGTTTCTTCAGATCGCCGGCCTTGCCGACGTACAAGACCTCGCCTGCCGCATTGAGCATGCGGTAAACACCGGGCAGGTGCGGCAGATTGGCTACGACTTCGGTGGGGTCGAACCTGATATGTCCTGCCAGGGAAGAATCCGGATCACTCTTCTTCATCGAGCACTAGCCGGCGATTGGACCCTCGAGGAAACGTCTGATGTCGGCGAAGACCTGCTCGAACATGGCCGGAGTCAGCCGTCGTGTCTGGGTATTGTATCGGCTGCAATGGTAGCTATCGAACAGCGTGAGTCCGCCCTCGAGGCGATATTTTGCCCGATGCGCAAATTTGCGGGCAGCGATTCTTTCCCCGGTTGCCATCAGCACCGCCTTGTGGGCAATGCCACCCAGTGCCAGCAAAACGGAATCTTTCGGCAGGGCCGAAATCTCGTTTGCGAGAAACCCGTTGCAGCGTTTGACTTCGTCGCCGGTGGGCTTGTTCTCCGGCGGCAGGCATTTCACCGCATTGGTGATCCGGCATCCTGTCAACTTGAGCCCGTCATCGGCCGATTTCGACACCGGTTTGTCGGCGAAACCGAATTTGTACAAGGTCTCGTAGAGCAATATGCCAGCATAGTCACCGGTAAACGGCCTTCCGGAGCGGTTGGCGCCGTGCATTCCCGGTGCGAGTCCCACGATCAACAACTGCGGCGAGGCATCGCCGAAGGGAGGGACAGGCCGGGCGTGATAGTCGGGGTGCTCGGCGCGCACGTTGTCGAGAAAGCCCGCCAGCCGGCTGCAACGCCGGCAATCAATGGAAAAAGCAGTCATCGCGGGCGGTCAGTGGTCATGGTCGTGATGATGGCCGTGACCATGGCCGGGACTATGATCGTCTTTGCGCGGAAGAATTTTTACGTGAGCTCTATAACCGGGATTGATACCGCCGGCAGGTTCAGGCTGCAGGGTCACGTGCGCGATGCCGAAACGGGTTTGCAGCATCTGCCGCGCCGACTCCAGCAACGGCGCCCAGTTGTCCAGGTTTTCCAGATCGACATGGGCGGACAGCGCCACCTGCCCGGAAGAAATATTCCAGACGTGCAAATCGTGCACTGCGCTGACGCCGGCTAATGCGCCGAGCGCCTTGCCGATCTCCTCGATTCCAAGACCCGCCGGCACGCCTTCCATCAGCACGTGCAAGGCGTCGAGCACGAGTCGCACCGTAGACCCCAGGATCAGGACGGCTATAACCAGTGACAGCAAAGCGTCGATGGGTTGCCAGCCGGTGTAATAAATCACCGCCCCCGCCGTTATCGCCGCAACCGAGCCGATAAGGTCGCCGATGACGTGAAGCAGCGCCGCTCGCGTATTGAGATTGTTCTCTCCCCGCCCAATGATAAAAGCGACCAGCAGATTGACCAGCAGCCCCAGGAACGCAACCACGATGACGCCGAGTCCGCTCACCGGCTGCGGATCGAGCAGGCGTCCGACGGATTCGACCGCGATCACCACCACGATCACGAGCATGGCAAGTCCGTTTACGAATGCGGCGACGATTTCCGCGCGGGCAAACCCATAGGAATGGCGCGCGCCGGCGGGACGGCTGCCGACCCATGAAGCGAATGCCGCGAGACCGAGTGCCAGTGCGTCCGACAACATATGTCCGGCATCGCTCATCAGCGCGAGAGAATGAAATGCGGCACCGGCGACAAATTCCACGAGTGCGTAACTGAGCGTGACCACCAGTGCGAAGATCATCATCCGTCCGTTTTCCGGCAGATGTTGATGACCATGATGACGATGCGCGTGGTCAGCCATGTTCACGAACCTGCGCGGAACCGGCCAGCAGGTCGCCGCTTCCCAGTCCGACCGCGCCGATACTGCGCACCGCCCTGCTATAGATTTCAGTCGCCTTGAGTGCAGTCAAGCTCGGCGCGGAAGCGCGTCCGTGAAGGCGCGCCAGCCTGGCAAGAGAAACGGGTGAGATTTCCCGCTGCAGGCGGCTCAGTAATTCGTCCGCCGCATCCGGACGATTGCACACCAGCACCATGTCGCACCCGGCGTCGAGCGCCGCTTGCGCACGCGCGACAATGTCACCTGCCACCCGCGCTCCTTCCATGCTCAGGTCGTCGCTGAATATCACACCCTGAAAATTCATCTGTGTGCGCAGAATTTGCGAAAGCCAGATCTTCGAGAAGCCCGCCGGGCGATCGTCCACGTCGGGGTAAATCACGTGCGCAGGCATCACCGAGGACAATCCACGTGCCACCAGTTCGCGAAATGGAATCAGGTCGGCCGCCTCGATTTGCGCAAAACTGCGGGTATCGACCGGGACGTCGGTATGTGAATCCGCTGCGATGAAACCGTGCCCCGGAAAATGCTTGCCGCACGCGGCCATGCCCGCAAGCGCCAATCCTTCGATCAATGCGCCCGCCAGTTCGATTACCGCTTGTGGCTGCGAATGGAAAGCCCGGTCGCCGATCACGGCGCTGTTGCCGAAGTCGAGATCGAGCACCGGCGTGAAACTCAGGTCGACGCCATGCGCGCGCAACTCTGCCGCCAGCACGTAGCCCGCATCGCGCGCCAGGTGCTTTGCCCGCTGCGGATGTTCGTCCCACACCGCGCCGAGTGCACGCATCGGCGGCAGCCGGGTGAAGCCCTCGCGAAACCGCTGCACGCGGCCGCCTTCATGGTCTACCGCAACAAGCAATGGCGGGCTGCGCAAAGCGTGGATTTCGGCAGTCAATTCGTCGAGCTGGCGCGGCGATTCGTAGTTTCGTGAAAACAGGATCACGCCGCCGGTCAGTGGATGACGCAGCCGCCTGCGATCGGATTCGTTGAGCTGCCTGCCTTCGATATCCAGCATGACCAGCCCGAGCGACGCGGGGGCCTTCATCGCTTCATTGCTCCAGTACCACGACTGCGCATGCCATTCCCTTTTCGTGAGACAGGCCAAGATGATGCCGGGCGACGCCGCGGCTGGCGAGATAATCCGGCAGCGGGCCATGAAAACCGAATTCCGGCTTGCCGGCGCTATCGTTGGTTACGCTGATCGCATGCAGCGTTACCGGATACCGCAAACCGGTGCCGAGCGCCTTGGAGAACGCTTCCTTGGCGGCAAACCGGTTCGCGAGGAACCAGACCTGACGGGAACTTGCTGCGAACGCCGGTCGCTCCGCGACCGCAAGTACCCGCCGGGCAAACTGGTCGCCGTATTCCCGCAACAGCCGGTCGATGCGGCTTACGTCAACGATATCGATGCCGACGCCGACTATCATGCGCGGGCGCCGGAGCGAATCGCGTCAAGATAGAGTCCCACTGCCTGCGCCATGCCGAATTCCAGCGCATCGGCCACCAGCGCATGACCGATCGAAACCTCGAGCACCCCCGGTACGCTGTGCAGGAACAATGGCAGATTTTCGCGATTCAGATCGTGCCCGGCATTCACGCCAAGCCCGTTGCGGATTGCCGCACCGGCGGTCGTGTTATAACGGCTAAGCACGGCGTCCTGGCCGGGCGCGCCGAAGGCGCGTGCATAAGGTTCGGTATGGAGCTCGACGCGATCCGCGCCAATGTCGCGCGCAGCCGCCATGGCATGCTCATCCGCATCCATGAAAAGACTGACACGGATACCCATCGCCTTGAGTTCGGCGATAACGGGCCGGAGGCGATCCCGGTCGCGCGCCAGATCCCAGCCGTGATCCGATGTGGCCGCACCCGGATCATCGGGAACCAGCGTGCACTGATCGGGCCGGGCAGCGCGCACCACGTTCATGAGTTGATGAAAGGGATTGCCTTCGATATTGAATTCGACTCCCCTGCTGCGGACCAGCTTGAGCAACACGCCGACATCGCTTTCGCGTATGTGGCGGGCGTCCGGACGCGGGTGCACGGTGATGCCGTGCGCGCCAGCGTCCAGCGCGATACGGGCGATGTGCTCCACGCTGGGAATATCGAGCGGGCGGGAATTGCGCAATAGCGCCACTTTGTTGACGTTGACGCTGAGCCTGGTCATATCTGCTGCATTTCCCGAAGCAACTGGCGCGTGTGCAATTCCTGATTACCCAGATAATGATTCACCAGGAAGCGCATGAGCAGTTTGCTCTGCGCCAGGGTGCCGGCATCGGCAAAATTGTCGCTCTCCAGTTCGATCAAGGTCCGGCCGGAAATTTCCACCAATGCCTCCGCGCCGTGATCAAGCGCCACCGGGCCGCGTTCGATGACATAAGTGTAACGTCTGCCGGGATCGATGGGCCTGCCGGAATCGGCTTCGCGGTCGAGGATGAGCGCATAGCCGAGCTCCTTCAGCAGGTGCTTTTCGAAACGCCTCAGTACCGCCGCAGGTTCGGGTTCGCGGGCGAGCGAGGCGATGGCCTCCTGATAGACGTCGAACAGCATGTCGTGCGGGTCTTCCCTGGCCAGGAACTTCAGCAGCAATTCGTTCAGGTAGAAGCCGCACATGAGTCCCAGTCCCTGCAGTTGCGGTATGCCGCCCTGCCATTCTGCCTTGTGAAGCGTGCGCAATTCGGACTTGCCGGCCCAGGACAACAGCAGCGGCTGGAATGCCATCATCAAACCGCGCAAGGCGGATTTTGGCCGTCGCGCGCCGCGCGCGACCAGCCCCACGCGGCCGAAATTGCGCGTAAAGGTCTCCACCACCAGGCTGGTTTCCCGAAACGGATAGGTATGCAATACGAACGCGGGCTGTGCATCCCGCCTCTGTCTGTCGCTTGCCGCGCCGGCTGCGCTGGCGCTATTCGTAGCCACGCTTCATTCGTAACCGCGTTTCATTCGTAGCCTAGGCTCTTCAGCGCCTTGAGGCTGTCCGCCCAGCCGCTCTTGACCTGAACCCAGAGCTCGAGGAATACCTTGCCGCCGAACAGTTTTTCCATGTCGATACGGGCCTGGGTGCCGATCTGCTTGAGTTTTTCTCCGCCTTTGCCGATCACCATGGCCTTGTGATTGGGCTTGTCGACGATAATCGCAATATGGATGTGGCGCATCTCTCCCTGCATCTCGAATTTTTCGACTATCACCGTCGCCGCATAAGGCAATTCCTCGCCGAGCAGGCGGAACAGTTTTTCCCTTACCAGTTCCGCGGCGAGAAACCGCTCCGGGCGGTCCGTGATCTCGTCCTCATCATGCTGCGCCGGACCTTCCGGGAGATAGGACTTGAGCAACTGCCTCAGGTGCGGAACCTGCGTCCCCTTTGCCGCACTCACAGGCACGATCTCGGCGAATGCGAATGCCTTGCTCGTTTCGGCCAGGAAAGGCAGCAAAACGGCCTTGTCGGCAAGTTTGTCCACCTTGTTGACGACCAGGAGTACCGGAATATCCTTGGGCAGAAGCGGCAGCAGCTTGCGATCTTCGCGGCCGAACTTCATGGCTTCGATCACGAACAGCACGACATCCACGCCGCCAATGCTGTCCGACACCGTGCGATTCATCAATCGGTTCAGCTCACCCCCGTGCTCGGTCTGGAAACCCGGCGTGTCGATCAGCACCATCTGCGAGTCCGTCTCGGTCACGATGGCATTCAAACGGTGGCGCGTGGTCTGCGGCCGGTTCGACGTTATGCTGAGCTTCATGCCGACCATGCGATTGAGCAGAGTCGACTTGCCCACGTTGGGTCTGCCGACGATGGCAATGCGTCCCGTGCGATGAACGATGGCTGTCATTTATGTGCGGCTGCGAGTTCGTAGGCGCTGCGGGCCGCTTCCTGCTCCGCGGCCCGCCGGGTGGGCCCTTCGCCGTGGGAGCGGACGGAAAGTTCGGGAATGGAGCACTCCACGCGAAAATGCTGCTCGTGGGCTTCACCCTCCACGGACACGATCGCGTATTGCGGTAGCGCCAGCTTTCTGCCCTGCAGATATTCCTGCAGGCGCGTCTTGGGATCCTTGTTGCCGGATGCCCCGGGATAGATAGCGGCCAGCAACGGCCGGTACAGTTCCGTCAGGACTTTTTCTGCGGCCGCGAATCCCCCGTCCAGGTAAATGGCGCCGATCAAGGCTTCGAACGCATCCGCGAGGATGGATGGCCTGCGGAATCCGCCGCTTTTGAGTTCGCCCTCGCCCAGTCGCAACTGATCGCCGAGCGATAACGAAACCGCCAGCTCCGATAGCGCTTGCTGGTTAACCAGCCCCGCACGCAAGCGCGACAGGTCGCCTTCAGGCAGTGCGGTGAATTGTTGGAACAGGATGCGGGCGACGACGAAATTCAACAAACCGTCGCCGAGGAATTCGAGCCTTTCATTGTGCGGCACGCCGTGGCTGCGATGAGTCAGCGCCTGCTGAAGCAATGCCGCATTGCCGAACCGGTAGCCCAGTCGGCGCTCGATCGGGCCATCAGGCATGGATGCGAGTGCCGTGGATGGACGTCAATTCCCGCTGCTGGGAGTAAAGTCGATGCAGGCGCTCAAGTTGCCAAAGAGTTTGATCTTGACCGAGTAGTTGGCCCTCAGCACCACCTGGTCGCCATCCTTCTCGACTTCGATATCCTCGGCTTTGATCGTTTCGATCGCATCGATCTGAGCATGCTTTTTGAAACTGGTCTGAATGTCCTTGGGGCTGCCCCGTCCTTCCGGCGAATGGGCTATATCGCGCAGGATGTTCACCACCGTGGCGTACTCGATGTACGCAGGGATCAGCTTGAGCCCGATGATGGCCGCAAAGACAATCAGGCCAGCTATGAACATCATGCCGATGAAAGTCACGCCGCGTTGACGATTCATGTTCACTCCCGCTAGTTGATACGGTTGCCGATGCGCTTCAATTCGCTGAAATTCCACCATACGAGGAAGGCCTTGCCGACGATGTTCTGCTCGGGCACGAATCCCCAGTAGCGGCTGTCGGAACTCGAATCGCGGTTGTCGCCCATCATGAAATAATTTCCCGGCGGCACCAGGCAATTGAATTCCTGTTCATTGTAGACGCAGTTCTCGCGCTGCGGAAACTGCTTGACGCCGGCCAGCTGCAGGGCCGGCGCTTCCGGATTGATGATGATCGAATGCCGGTGGGTGCCCAGCGTTTCCCAGAACCGCGCGGAGTTGACGAAGCTGAGCCCGCCGTCGACGTACTGGTAGTCGTCATCTTTGTCCACCGGAACCAGCTGGTTGTTTACGGTCAGGCGCTTGTTGCGGTATTCGACCCGATCACCCGGCACGCCGACCACCCGCTTGATGTAGTCGAGCGTCGGATTTTCCGGGTAACGGAACACCATGACTTCGCCGCGCTGGGGCAGGTTGATGTCCATGATCTTCTTGTTCGCCACCGGCAGCCTGATGCCGTAGGTGAATTTGTTGACCAAAATGAAATCCCCGACCAGCAGCGTCGGAATCATGGAACCGGACGGAATCTTGAACGGCTCGACCAGGAAGGAACGCAACAGGAAAACGATCAGGATGATCGGGAAGAAACTCTTTGGATACTCGATCCACCAGGGTTCCTTCGCGCCTTTGTCGCGGCGCCGGCGAAACACCAGATGATCCAGCAACCAGATCGCCCCGGTCACCAGCAACAGGATCAGCATCAGTAAGGCAAAATTCATCGGTCATCCACCTTGTCAGCGGCCAGGTTGCCGCCTATTTGTTGTCCACCTGCAGAATGGCCAGGAATGCCTCCTGCGGAATTTCCACGGTGCCGATCTGCTTCATGCGCTTCTTGCCCGCTTTCTGCTTTTCGAGCAGCTTCCTTTTGCGCGAGATGTCGCCGCCGTAACATTTTGCGAGCACGTTCTTGCGCAAGGCTTTCACGGATTCACGCGCGATGATGTGAGAGCCGATGGCGGCCTGCACAGCCACGTCGAACATCTGGCGCGGAATGAGTTCGCGCATGCGGGTTGCGAGTTCCCGCCCGCGATACTGGCTGTTCGAGCGATGCACGATGAGCGATAACGCATCCACGCGATCGCCGTTGATCAGAATGTCCAGCTTGACCAGGTCGGCCGCACGGAATTCCTTGAAATCGTAGTCGAGCGAGGCGTAGCCGCGGCTGACGGATTTCAGCTTGTCGAAAAAATCCATCACGACTTCGTTCAACGGCAGTTCGTAGGTCAGCATGACCTGGCGGCCCATGTACTGCATGTTGCGCTGGGCGCCGCGCTTGTTGTTGCAAAGGGTCATGACGGGACCGACGTGCTCCTGCGGCATCAGGATGGTCGCCGTGATGATCGGTTCGCGGATTTCCTCGATCTTGGACGGATCGGGCAGCTTCGAGGGATTCTCGATCTCCACGATGGTGCCGTCGCGCATCAGGATCTGATACACCACGGTCGGTGCCGTGGTAATGAGGTCCATGTCGTATTCGCGCTCCAGGCGTTCCTGCACGATGTCCATGTGCAACAAGCCGAGGAAGCCGCAACGGAAGCCGAAGCCGAGCGCCTGCGAGGTTTCCGGTTCATAACGCAGCGACGAATCGTTGAGGTGCAGCTTTTCGAGCGCATCGCGCATAGCTTCGTACTGGTTGGCTTCCACCGGGTACAGCCCGGCGAAAACCTGGGGCTTGATCTCCTTGAACCCGGGCAGGGGCTCGATCGCCGGTCTGTCCGCCAGCGTGACCGTGTCGCCGACCTGCGCGGCCTTGAGTTCCTTGATCCCGGCGATGATGAAACCCACTTCTCCGGCCAGCAGTTCGGTGCGCGCCTGCGATTTCGGCGTGAACACGCCCACCTGCTCGCACAGGTAATTCGCCTTGTTGGACATCAGCAGGATGCGGTCCTTTGGACGCAAGGCGCCATCCACCACCCGCACCAGCATCACTATGCCGACATAGTTGTCGAACCAGGAATCGATGATCAGGGCTTTGAGCGACCCATCGGGATTGCCCCGCGGGGCCGGGATGCGCGCTATGACGGCATCGAGGATGTCCTCCACCCCTTCGCCGGTCTTGGCACTGGCCCGCACCGCATCGTCGGCCACGATGCCGATGATGTCCTCGATTTCCGCGATGACGCGCTCCGGGTCCGCCGAGGGCAGATCGATCTTGTTGAGTACCGGCACGACCTCGACGCCCTGCTCGATGGCGGTATAGCAATTGGCGACCGTCTGGGCCTCGACGCCCTGGGACGCGTCCACGACCAGCAGCGCGCCTTCGCAGGCGGCCAGCGATCGGCTCACTTCGTAGGAAAAATCGACATGCCCCGGCGTATCGATCAGGTTGAGCTGGTAGGTCTGGCCGTCGCGTGCCTTGTAGCGCAACGCCGCTGTCTGCGCCTTGATGGTAATCCCGCGTTCGCGCTCGAGGTCCATGGAATCGAGCACCTGCTCTTCCATCTCGCGATCGGAAAGACCGCCGCAAAGCTGGATGATGCGGTCCGCGAGCGTGGACTTGCCGTGGTCTATATGGGCAATGATCGAAAAATTGCGGATATGCTGCATCAGAAAAAGGGCACGAACGTGCCCTTTCAAGTGGATTTCCAAAGCGCTGGATTGTAGCGGATTTTACCCCCCGGCGAGCGGCTTTCTCGCCTGCGGCGGGAGGTGTTTCGCCCCAGCCGGATCAGTTGCCGTCCAGCCGCAGCGGGACGTAAAGCGCACCCTCGCCCCGCCGGATCAGCAGCGCGACGCTGCGCGCCTTTTCGAACTGGCCCAGCAACTGGTTGAGCTGGTCGACCGACTTCACATCCTGGTTGTTGATCGCCAGAAGCACATCACCGCGGCGAATCCCTGCCTTGGCGGCCGCACCCTGGGCATCTTCGACCAGCAGCCCGCCGCTCAATCCCAGTTCCTTGCGCTGATCGGCATTGAGTTCGCTTAGCGTCAGGCCCAGGCGCGCGACCACGTTCCCCGGCTTGGAGTCCTTGGGCCCAGGGCGTCGGGCTACTTTTTCCTCAGGCATTTCCCCCACAGTAATGGTGACGTCACGGGCAGCGCCCTTGCGCCAGACCTGGGCGGTCGCTTTCGAGCCCGGCCGGCTCTGTGCCACGATACGCGGCAAATCAGACGAAGAACTGATCTCCTTGCCGTCGAATTTCAGAATGACATCCGACGCCTCGATTCCGGCCTTGTCCGCCGGCCCGCCTTTCTCCACCGAATTGACCAGTGCGCCCGAGGCCTTCGACAATCCGAACGATTCCGCCAGCTCCTTGGTGACTTCCTGGATTACGACGCCGATGCGGCCGCGGCTGACGCGGCCGGTCGTCCTGAGCTGATTGGAGACGTTCATTGCCACATCGATCGGAATGGCAAAGGACAAGCCCATGAATCCGCCCGTGCGGCTGTAGATCTGGGAATTGATACCGACGACTTCGCCTTTCAGATTGAACAACGGTCCACCGGAGTTGCCCGGATTGATGGCGACATCGGTCTGGATGAAAGGGACGTAGTTTTCCTGCGGCAGCGAGCGGCCTTTCGCGCTGACGATGCCCGCGGTGACCGTGCTCTCGAAGCCGAAGGGAGAGCCGATCGCCAATACCCATTCCCCGACGCGGAGTTTCTCGGGGTCGCCGATTTTCACCGCCGGCAGGCCGGTTGCCTCGATCTTGAGCACAGCCACGTCCGTACGTTTGTCGGCGCCGATGACCTTGGCCTTGAATTCGCGCTTGTCGTTCAATTTGACCGTGACATCGTCCGCCATGTCCACCACATGGGCATTGGTCAGGATATAGCCGTCCGCACTGACGATGAAGCCGGAACCGAGCGAACGCGTTTCATAGTCGCGTGGTTGCGGCGGGCCGAAGCGGCGGAAGAAGTCATAGAAAGGATCATCCTCGGGAACCGCTGCCTGCGCTCCGCCGTGCGCCGTCGAAGTCGTGCTGACATTCACGACCGCCGGTCCCTGCTTGTCCACCAGGTCGGTGAAATCCGGCAGGCTCTGGGCCAAACCCGGCAGTGGCGCGCAAAGCAGCAGGGACAAAACCAGTGTTCTGAACATCAGGGCTTCCTCGGTGACGAAACGATGGACGGAAAATAATGATGCGGCAAAACGGCCGCGCCGGATACTACCTGGAGCGCGGCGAGATGGAGTTTGCCATCTGCATCACGGTGATGGCGGGCGCTTCGCCCAGCACGGTCACGACCTGATCGTTGATGGTGCGGGTATAGATATTGATGGCCCCCTGCTGGGAGAGCCCTTCGTTGATCTTGTTGCGCGTTGCCGCGGGTTCGATGAACACCGACACGGCGGCCAGGCCGTCAGAGTAGACCATATGGGTGACCAATACCGAGGTGCCCTGCTTGGAACGCCGCATCTCCAGGATCTTGCGGAAACCGGCCGGAAAATTCTTGACTGTCCAGCCCGATTCCACCTCACTGATGGTGTTGTTCGCAAAACGGTCGAGCCGCCATTCCGGGAACCGGATGTTGAAAGAGGGCTGCACCATTTCGCGGGTTACACCGGTGCCGATGACGACCTGCGTGAAACTGAACTGCTCGACCACATTGTGGCGTTCGCTGAGCATGCGCGCCTTCAGAAGCAATCCCGACGCCGTATCGGCCCAGAACTTGTGCCCGTAGCGCATCCCGTCCTTGGGTTCGAGCACCAGTGCCTGCGACTCGAAGCCGCCAATGCGTTCGGATTCGCCTTTGCGGATTTCGTAATATTCGGTCAGTGAGGACAGTTGCTCGGGCAGCAGCGCCGGGAAAGAGCGGCGCGCGACGCGCTTGTCGCTGCGCACGATCTTGGCATCCGGGTAGTAGCAGAGGACTTCGTCGTTGTTGCGGATCACTTCGCGGCGGGGTCCGTCGAGGGTTTCCAGTTTTTCATACTCGTTGCCGCTATCGACGAAGTGCACGATCCGGGAGGTTTCGACCTGGTCGCCGTGTTGATAGACGAACGTGCCCGCGTAGTTCAGTTCACGCGCCGCATCGGCAATTTTTTGCAGCAGCGCCAGTGCTTCCGACTGTTGCAACGGGTCGGCGGCGGCGACCCCTCCTGACAGGCCAAGCGCAAGCAGCGCAGGCAACCATAACGCCTGACGCATCATATTCAGCGTTTTTCTTCCATGCCCTGTCCAGAAACCGTGCGCACGTAGGAGCCCACGCCCTGCAAGGTGGTACTGGACGAGAACTGCTGGTGCGCGAGGAGATAATCGTTAACTTCCCCACTGGCAACCTGGGTCTTCGCCTCCACGGGGGCCGGCGACTTCAGCGCAAGGTTCTCTTTCAGGGGAGCGAATGGGTTGTTGAACACCGCCAACCAGGCTACGAGTGCCATGCCCCCGACCGAGGCGGCCACCGGCAGCGCAAACCGGCGCACGGTCGATTGCAGCGGGCTGCGGGTGCGCGGCGCGAGGACGGTAGGTTCGTCGGCGAAACGGGCGCTGAAGTCTGCCGCGAAATCCCGCGACATCCTCAGTTTCTCCCCGCGCAGGCTATCGCCGATCAGATGGTAGGTATCCCAAGCCGCGCGCAGCTGAGGATCTTCCTTCAGCCTGCCGACTTCGCCTGCGGCTTCAATACCTTCGATTTCGCCATCCATGAATGCCGAGATCCGTTCCATATCTACCACCTCTTTTCCTTGCCGGTATCCAACAAAGGGCGCAGGCGTTCCGCTATGGTTTCCCGCGCTCTGAAAATGCGTGACCGGACGGTGCCGATAGGGCAATTCATCACATTCGCGATATCTTCGTAACTCATGCCTTCGATTTCCCGCAAAGTAATCGCAGTCCGCAATTCTTCAGGCAACTCTTCCATCGTCTGGTTCACTGTGGAGGCGATTTGCTTGGTCATCAGCTCCGCCTCGGGAGTGTTAAGATCCCGGAGCTGGTCCCCGTCTTCGAAGTTCTCCGCCTCTTCACTGTCGAACTCCGTGGTGGTCGGGGCACGCCGTCCCATGGCCACCAGATAATTTTTGGCGGTATTGATGCCTATCCTGTACAGCCAAGTGTAGAAAGCACTGTCTCCGCGGAACGAAGGCAGTGCCCTGTAAGCCTTGATGAATGCTTCCTGGGCAACGTCCTCGACTTCTGCAGGATCGCGTATGAACCGGGAAAGCAGTCGTCCAAGCTTGCGCTGGTACTTCACTACGAGCAACTCGAAGGCCTGCTTCTCTCCGCGTTGCGCCCGTTCGACCAGCGCCTGGTCAACTTCACGGTCGCCCATCTAGCTACATTTCCCGAATATTGTGATTATTGATCGCACTGCGCCGCAAAAGGCGCCAAGTATACCCAGCCCAGACCGGTTCGGGAAACGCATCGCGATTCGCATACACAGACAAAGCACGTCCGCATTAGTTCACCGCATTGGTTGCCTGTGACTTCAACGGGACAAAATGCGGCGTGCCTGACGAATTGCGGCAGCGGCATTGCGGTACACTGCCGCGCTCCCAATTGCGAGAAAACCATGAAGCGCTTTGACGTGGCGATCGTCGGCAGCGGCCTGGCTGGCCTGACAGTTGCACTGCACCTGGCCGATCACCGCAAGGTGGGAATTTTTACAAAGCGCGAGCTGCTGGACGGCGCTTCGAACTGGGCGCAGGGCGGAATCGCGGCGGTACTGGCCAAGGAGGACAGCCCGGAGGATCACATACGCGACACCGAGATAGCGGGTGCGGGCCTGTGCAATCCCGAGACGACCCGCTACGTGGTCGAGCATGGCCGCCAGGCCATCGAGTGGCTCATAGGCCAGGGTGTACCGTTCACCCGCGATGCATCCAGCGATCTGGGCTATCACCTGACCCGCGAGGGCGGACACAGCCACCGGCGCGTGATTCATGCGGCGGACGCGACAGGCCATGCAGTGCAGACCACGCTGGAGGCCAAGATCAAGGCCCATCCGAACATCACCGTTCTCGAGCATTACGAGGCGGTGGATCTGATCACGGCAGGCAAACTCGGCCTGCCGGAAAAACGCTGCTTCGGCATCTATTGCCTCAACCAGAGCAGCGGGCGGGTTGAAACCGTTGCAGCAGACCAGGTGGTGCTGGCGACAGGAGGAGCAGGCAAGGTCTATCTCTACACCACCAATCCCGACACGGCGACCGGGGATGGCATTGCCATGGGCTGGCGTGCCGGCTGCCGGG
>JANXPQ010000309.1 GCA_025357235.1 Betaproteobacteria bacterium | reverse complement strand
ACTGGTCAGCGCCGGTAAACCAAAGAAACTGGCCATCACGGCCTGCATGCGAAAACTGCTCACCATTCTGAACTGTATGCTGCGCACCAATACGACGTGGAACCCCGTACTGCTTTCTCACATTTGACACGGTTGCTCTTTCCTCTTTCCTCTTTTCTCTCGTATTTACGTCGCCTCCACGGCGATGATCCTCGGCAACGTCTCGTGGTGGTGCACGACGAGCCGTGGCACGAATGACCCTAACCCTGTTTTTTCCATTCCCGCCAGCCCGACAGCAAGGGAAAATAAAGACCCAGATCGGACTCGTCCGCTCCGAGTGCGAACGCATAGCGTTCAAGTTGCTGGCGATAGCGCTCGCGCTCCTGATCGAGAAAACCTTCCACATCGGCGCCTTCGTGGCTGCTCGTCTTGTAGTCGACGATGCGGCGCCTGCCTTCGCGATCGATGAAAGTGCGGTCGATGACGAGATTGCGCCGCTCCCCGTCGATCAGCGCGGTAATGCGAAATTCGTTCCGCGCTTCCTGCTGCGGTCCGAGCAGCCAGCGACCGCGCGGATCTTCAAGCGAATTGCCGAGTGCGGAGACCACCCGTGTCGCCGCCGCCTCGATTTCGGACTCCGGAATGCCGCGCATGCCGAGTTCGTCGCGGATCACTTTGCGCATCCCTTCAAGACGGGCACGGTGCCAGCCTTTCGTTTCGTCCTCGGCAATGCGCTGCAGCCAGCGATGCACGACGTTGCCGACGTGGCGCGCCGCTTCGCCGGCCCACGAAAACTCTATCTTCAGCGTTTCCTTGCGCCCGGACTCGGACGAATCCCAGTCTGCGGAATCGGGTGGGGCGGGGACGTGGAAGTCCGACGGTAACCGGCGGAGTCGATCGCCATTCAACTGCTCTTCGTCCATCGGGCTCCGCGCAGGGGGCGCTGGAAGGGGAAGGCGCTCCGACACCGCGTTCCAGGCAATGCCCAGCAGACTCCTCCGCGAAGGCATCTTCATCACGCCGTCCTCGTCCACCTTCATGCAAGCGAGCAAGTGCAACCGCGATTTCGCCCGCGTTGCCGCGACGTAGAGCAACCGCCCCGCTTCGATGTCTTCCGCCTCTTTGTCCAGATCCCTCACATATTGATAAAGCGGTTCCTTCTCTCCACCCGTCTCGTCGATTGGCGCAAGCAGCAGCCGGCCGCCTGGCAGACTCCGCCACGCGAACAACGGCTTTCTACCCGAACGCGGCGAGCGATCCAGTCCGGGCACGATCACGGTGTCGAATTCCAGGCCCTTCGCTTTGTGGATGGTCATGATTTCGACGGCATCCACGCCTGCATTCACGTCCGGCGGCGCGTAGAGCTTCTCCAGGCTCTTCGCCAGGGCGGAGAAATCGACGAGTTCGCCGGCTTCTTCCATGCGCTCAATCTCATCGAGGAATATTTCGACGTCTTCCAACTCGGTCGCGTCTTCGACGCAAGCGGGTCCGCCCACGGCGAGCCAGACGCCCTCGACGCAATCGCGCAGCGTGCCACGCAGCCGGTTATCGAGCGCAGGGGCGAGCACCTCGCGCATGCGTGCAAGACGCGGTTGGTCCTGCATCAGTTCCCAGATCGTTTGCTTGTCCTTGCCCTCGAAGAAGGCGCAGAGGTCATCGAGCGTGAGCCCGCACCACGGCGCGCGCAGGATGGCGAGCCAGGCAACGCGGTCGGCGAGATGGGTCAGCGCGCGCGTGAGGGCGTAGAGATCCTGCACAACCTGCTTCTCGCCAAGCTGCTCGATTTCCACTGCACGGAAGCGGATGCCGGCATCCTTCAACGCCGGGACGATGGCATCGAGATGGCTGCGGTTGCGTACCAGAATCGCGGTCTTGCCGCTCGCCGCCTTCACCAGTTCCACGACACGACTCGCCTCACCGTCCCGATCGGCGAAAGTCTCGAGAGCCGGCGTGCCGTCCGGCGCCGCTTCATGGAACGGCACCGACGGCGAATAGGGCACCGCTCCGGAAACCTCGTCTTCGGCCGCCGGCAGCACGTCCGGAAATGCCTCATTCACCCATTCCACGATCTTCGCCTGCGAGCGGAAATTGGTGGAAAGCGTCAAAGGCTCGAGCTTCACGCCCGGCAGTCCCGCGCGCCGCGCGTGCAGGAACAGTCCGACCTGCGCATCGCGAAAGCGGTAGATGGACTGCATCGGATCACCAACGACGAACGCAGTGCGCCCGTCCCCTTCCTCCCAACCGGCGGTAAGGCGCTCGAGCAGTTCCCACTGCGAGTTGGACGTGTCCTGGAACTCGTCGACAAGAAGATGGCGCACGCGCGCATCCATCGAGAGAAGCAGGTCCGTCGGCTCTTGCGGTGTGCCCAGAGCAAGGAGCGCCCCATGCGCTATCTGCGTGAAATCCACCTCGCCGCGCTCGCCGAATAGGGCGAGCATCTGCGCCATGGCGGGATTGAGCAGAGCGAGAATCGCTTCCAGGGCCTCCCATTGGATTTCGGAATACGACGCAGGCGGCGCTGCACGCAACGCAACCAGCGCTTCTCGCAGGCCCGCAATGGCGATCAATTCAGTTGGCGCCGGCTTGGGCTTCTTGCGCCACTCGCCCTTCTGCGTGAGCACCTCGTGCGCCATTTCCACCGACGCCTGCGCATAGAGCGCCTGCGCGCTGCGAATGAGGCGATCGCGCTCCGTCGCGAGCGTCGCTTCCAGTTCTTCGCGGGTCGGCGCATCACCCGTCTTGCGCAGCCACTGGTCCCTTCGTTCGAGCATCCAGGCAAGAAGGCTCGTGGCGTCGGCGACATTATTGTCCAGGTGTGCCAGCAGCCGCGCCACCGGCGGCGTAATTTCTGCGAGCGCTCGCGCCGCGGCCTCGTGGTACAACTCTGTCGCGTCCTCGGCCACCGCCGGCTGCGCGCCAAACCTGGCGAGTACCGGCATCTGCCGCGTGAGCGCAGCGCACAACGCGTCGATGGTCTGGATGCGAAGTCGCGGCGCAAGCTCGGGCGAGAGTTTTTCGATCACGCGCTTGCGCATCTGCGCCGCGGCCTTCTTGGTGAAGGTGATGGCGACGATCTCCTCGGGTTTCTCCACCGTCTCCAGGAGACTCAGATAGCGCTGCACCAGCAGTTCGGTTTTCCCCGAGCCCGCCGGCGCCTGCACGATGAAGGAGCTCGTCACATCCAGCGCGCGCTCGCGTTCGTCGAAATCCGGCGCGGTCACGGCGTTCTCACTCATCTTCACCACCGCCTTCGCCTTCCGCCAGCGCGTTCACCCGCTCGTACACACGGCACAGGGGCTGCAGGTCGCAATAACGGCAGGTCTGAAGAAGCTTCTTCGGATCGACGCGCGCATGGCCTGAAGCGAAACCCTTTCCCAGGGCGTCGATTTCCTTCTTCCAGCCGGCGATGAGGCCATTCCAGTCACGGTAGATCTCCACTTTCGGCAGTAATCCCTTCTCGCGCGCGTAGCCACTGAAACGCAAATCGCCGGTCTTTAGCTTGGCAAACGAGACCGCAGCCACATCCTCAGTTGCGTTCACGGCATAGATCGGCAGCTGCGGCTCCTCCGGACGCTCGCCCAACCAGTCCTTCCGGGATGTTGCTCCTACCTTGTAGTCAAGCAGCGCGTGACCTCCGGCGGCAAGTCTGTCCATGCGATCAATACGTCCGGAGAGTTCCAGTCCGCCCGCGGCAAGCTGCCGCTTCTCCTCGATCGCCACTACTTCAAAAGGTTCGCGCTCGCGCTCCACTTCCAGCCAATCGCGCGCGAGCTTCGCCAATCTCTTTCGTTCGAGAGCAGCGAAAGGTTCTTCGAGCATCGCTTCGCGAACCGCCGCGGCGGCCGCGCGCTCGATGGCCGGACTGCAATCACCATGGAGTCCTTCACTGTCTTTCACTTCGCTCCACAACTCTTTCATCAACGTGTGCAGCAGCAGGCCGCGGGTCCGGGCGTCCGGGCCGTCGACGGGTTCTTCCAGACTCTCCGCCGCCAGGCGATGGCGCGCAAATGCACGAAACGGACAGGCGGCCTGATCGGAGAGAATCCGGGTGCCGCCCTTCGGTGTTTTCGTGGCCAGTGCGGGCGCCTGGCCGTCCTGCACGGTCTCGCTCCTGCGTGCGGCGAAGATCAGGTCGCGGTAGCGATCGTAGGTTCCCATCTCCTGCGTTCCGATGGGAACAGTGGAGATCAATGGGGAAGCGAGGAGCGCCCTGTCTTCCTCCATGGTGGGATGCGAGACGACTACCTCGTTCGCCGCGGCCAACCAGCCATCGGTAATGCGTTTGCCGCGCGCAAGAGTCGCTTCCGCAGACACCTCCGGGATCCCGGCCTTGCGTTGCAGAGCCGGGGGTATGAAAGGATTGGGCGTCACAGCGAGCGGCCAGGCCTCGTCGGTCAGGCCACTCACCCACAATGCGTCGAACTCGAGCCCCGCCGACTCGAGCACGCCGAGCACCTGAATCGGCGCATCCGGCGTCTCGGGCTGGAACAGCGTGTCGGCACAAAGGCGCCGCAATCGCGCGAGCGCATGCGCGAATGACATTCTCGGCGCGACGCGCTCGAGCTTGGCGAACTCGGCCAGCGTTTCGTTGAACTTGGCCTGGGTCTGGAATTCACCGGAGTCGAGGGCGCGCTCGCCGGGAAAGCCCGCCGCGTCGAGGAGCACGGAGAAAGACCGCGCCCAGTCATGCGGGGAGCGCTCGCCGCCGGATTGCTCCCGCACCAGGGCGAAAAGTCCTTCGAGCCGTTCGCGCAGCGCCGGAGCGCCTTCGATCAACGCGACCAGCTTGCCGAGCGTCACGCGCGCGGGTGCCTGCTTGCGCAACGCTGCGTCGAGCCGCGCACGCTGCGAGAGTTCGGACTCGGCGCCGGCGAGGAAGGGGGTACGGATCAACTTGCTCGCCTGCTCGAAGGGAATTTCGCCAGCAGCGAGTTCGAGGATGGAGAGCGCGGCGCGTGCCAGCGCATATTCGGCAAGCGGCTCGCCAAGCGAAATGTTGAATGGCGTTGCCGCCTGCTCCGCGCCTGGAAGACTGCGCGCCGGGTGCATGACGCGCGTAAACACGCGCGCGACTTGCCTGCGGCGCTTTCCCAATTCCGGAATCACGACGCCGATGCGTTGTGCGCCTGCTTCCAGCTTCGCGCGCGCCCAGTTCGCGGCCGCTTCCAGTTCCTCGCGTGCCGAAGGGAAAGGAATACGGCTCGCCTTCGATTCCTTTGCTTCCGGTGCGCAACCAAGGACCTCGATGCCGTGCCCGGCGCATGCATCCAGAAAGTTTTGCGACTGCGGCGGCACCACGTCGAAGGCATAGATGACGAGGCATTTCGGTTTCCTGAGCGCCGGCTCTTTCAGCAGTGGCGCGACGACGTCGGCAAGGCGCGCGTTGTCCGTATTGCCTTCCCTGGCGCAACGCCTCGTGTAGGCCTTCGTCCAATCGGCGAAAGCCCTGGCGTCTTCATTTCCCGGAAAACTCCCCAGAGCACCTGCAATGCCCCACGCATGCACGAGTCCCCAGGCCTTACGGCAATCCGCCGCAGTGCGCGGCACTGCAAGGAGCAACTCGCCCCATTCGCTCGCGCGGATTGCACCCTCCCAGAGTTCCTGTTCCTGCGTGTCGGTAAGCGGCAGTGCAAGCTGCGCGGGGACATCGGCGTGCAAGGCATCCGCGTAGAGCCGCTCGACAAAGGCTCCGAACGGAAGAATGTCCGCGCTTTCCCAGACTGAAAGACCGGATGCGATTTGCCGCTCGTCGAATTCGCGCGCGAGCGTCTGCGCGAGACGCAGGTTGGGCGTCACGACAGCTATTCCTTCGGAATGTCCACTGGCGAGACGCTCGAAGAGCTCGCGCTTCTGTATTACGGGAAATCCGGCGCCCTCGGTCATGGCGCCCAATTTAATGGAATACTGCCCTTCCCGTTACCCGGGAGGAGAAACAAATTCAGCGCTCCAGCAGGTTGACCTTGTCCTTAACTTCCTTCCAGTCGTCAGCATCTTCGGGAGCGTCCTTCTTCTCCGTGATGGCCGGCCATGCCTTCGACAATTCCGCGTTCAGTTGCAGGAAGGCCCGCTGGTTCTCAGGAACATCGTCCTCGGCATAGATGGCCTCGACCGGGCATTCGGCCACACACAGCGTGCAATCGATGCATTCGTCCGGGTCGATGACCAGAAAGTTCGGACCTTCGCGGAAGCAATCCACCGGACAGACGTCCACACAATCGGTGTACTTGCACTTGATGCAGCTCTCGGTGACGACGTAGGTCATTCCTGATCCTCATAAAACGGGAAAGCGCCTTGAAAAACGTCCCCGCACGCATCACATGGGCCTTGGTGCCCAGGTGGTTGTGTGCCTCCAGACGTGGCGCGACGCAACAATCCAGAACTATATTCTAGCAAATACTCCCGCCCGGACCATTGTCACGAGCGTAATTCTTATGACTATGTCACGGAAATACAAGCGGAATTCGCATATCGCACAGATGCAGTGCAGGGTTGCTCGCCCTTCCCTTCCAAAAACTTTTTCGCTAGCATAGGTCTCACTCTTCAGATCGCAGTTCGTCCGGACCGCGACCTTCCTGCAATACTTTTTTCACTGCCGAGGCTATCCATACATGAGCGAGCATATACATCACGTTACCGACGATACTTTCGAACCGGAGGTGCTCCAGTCACAGGTTCCCGTGCTGGTGGATTACTGGGCCGAGTGGTGCGGCCCGTGCAAGATGATCGCGCCGATCCTGGACGAAGTGGCGACGGAGTATTCCGGCCGGCTGAAAATCGCCAAGCTGAACATCGACGAGAACCAGGGCACACCACCGAAGTACGGCATCCGCGGCATCCCGACGCTGATGCTCTTCAAGAACGGAAACATCGAAGCAACCAAAGTCGGCGCCGTCTCGAAATCGCAGTTGACAGCCTTTATTGACAGCAATATCTAAACTCGCTAGGCTTCACCCCGTACTGGTCGGAGCACGCGCGAATTAGAGCAGGTTAAAACAGCGCCGCGACCGGTTACGGGCAGGTCCCTTCCCGTTTCACTTCTTCCCGATCCTTCCGATTTTCACCCTGTAAGGCCCCTCTTTATGCATTTGTCCGACCTGAAAAACCTCCACGTAACCGAACTCGTGGAGATGGCGATCACCAACGAGATCGAGAACGCCAACCGGATGCGCAAGCAGGACCTGATTTTCGCGCTGCTGAAGAATCAGGCCAAGAAAGGCGAAAGCATCTTCGGCGAAGGGACCCTGGAAGTACTGCCCGACGGATTCGGTTTCCTGCGATCTCCAGACACTTCTTACCTGGCCGGCCCCGACGACATTTACGTCAGCCCTTCGCAGATACGGCGATTCAACCTTCACACCGGCGATTCGATCGAGGGCGAGATCCGCACCCCGAAGGACGGCGAGCGCTATTTCGCGCTGGTGAAAGTCGACAAGGTCAACGCCGAGCCGCCCGAGAATTCCAAGCACAAGATCCTGTTCGAAAACCTGACTCCGCTGTTCCCCACCGAGCAATTCCTCATGGAGCGGGACATCAAGTCCGAAGAAAACCTCACCGGCCGGATCATCGACATCATCGCCCCGATCGGCAAGGGACAACGCGGCCTGCTGGTGTCCAGCCCGAAGAGCGGCAAGACGGTGATGCTGCAGCACATAGCGCATTCCATCGCCGCAAATTTTCCCGACGTTTACCTGATCGTGCTGCTGATCGACGAGCGTCCCGAGGAAGTCACGGAAATGCAACGCTCGGTCAAAGGTGAGGTGGTGTCCTCGACCTTCGACGAACCCGCCACCCGCCACGTACAAGTCGCCGAAATGGTGCTGGAAAAAGCCAAGCGGCTGGTCGAACACAAGAAGCACGTCGTCATTCTGCTCGATTCGATTACGCGCCTCGCGCGCGCCTACAACACCGTCGTGCCTGCATCAGGCAAGGTGCTGACGGGCGGCGTGGACGCAAACGCGCTGCAGCGCCCAAAGCGTTTCTTCGGCGCGGCACGCAACATCGAGGAGGGTGGATCGCTCACCATCATCGCCACCGCGCTGATCGACACCGGCTCGCGCATGGATGACGTGATCTACGAAGAATTCAAGGGCACCGGCAACATGGAAATCCACCTCGACCGCCGCATGGCCGAGAAACGGATCTATCCCTCGATCAACGTCAACCGCTCCGGCACGCGCCGGGAGGAATTGCTGATCGAGAAGGAAATCCTGCAAAAGATCTGGGTGCTGCGCAAACTGTTGTACCCGATGGATGAACTTGAAGCTACGGAGTTTCTGGTGGACAAATTGCGCGGCACAAAGAACAACGCTGATTTCTTCGATAGCATGCGTCGCGGGTAGCCAAGGTCATCGGGTACAACCGCGCGCTTCCCGCAAGCGGCCGGCTTCGCCGGTAACGAGTCCGCGCGCGATCCCATGGACGAATTGGAAGCAACCGAATTCCTAGTCGATAAGCTCCGTGGTACAAAGAACAACGCCGACTTTTTCGACTCCATGCGTCGTGGGTAAAATAGGACTCGTACCGCGTTCTGGAAGCAGGACAAGGCGGTATTGCGCATTTGCCACAGACACTTAGTCCTGAGCGCTCAGTCCTTGATTTTGGGGTTGCCAATCCCCACATTGATGTGGATAATCCGCCCCCTTCGGAAGCGCAAATCCCGCTTCCATCAGAAAGGAATCGAAATGAAGCCTGAAATCCATCCCGAGTACGCCAATGTCGCGGTAACCTGCAGCTGCGGGAACACCTTCACGACGCGTTCCACGCTGGGCAAACCGCTGCACGTGGAAGTCTGCTCTGCCTGCCATCCCTTCTATACCGGCAAGCAGAAAATCATGGACACCGCAGGGCGCGTGGAAAAATTCCGCCAGAAGTACAGCAAGAAGACCGAGACAAAGCCGGCTGCGACCTGAACTTTTGGGGCGCGATCAGGAAAAGGCAGCGCAAGCTGCCTTTTCGCATTTCCGGGGCAATGTTTTTGCGCGGTCGCGCATTAGAATAGGCAGAATCGGTTCCCATCCCCTCGGCCAGTGACCGGGACAGCCAAGGTGGGAGTTGCGCAACAGCCGGATGTTTTGATTCCAGCCATGCATCCCTGACAAAAACTATGCTTCGCCCCGCCCATCTGCTGCGCAGCGAAATAATCGCGGCGCACATCACCGAGAATCCTGTCACGCTGGCGGTGCTGCTCTGCATAGCCTGGATTCTCCCCGGCCTGATCGGACACGATCCGTGGAAACCGGACGAAGCACACACCTTTGGCGTCGTTTATCAGTTGCTCAAGGATGGCGACTGGGTTGTGCCGAAGCTTGCCGGTGAACCCTTTCTCACCAAGCCGCCGCTGATCTATCTGACTGCGGCTCTCACCGGCACGCTGTTATCTCCGGTATTGCCCCTGCATGACGGCGCTCGCCTTGCCGCCGGCCTCTACATGGCGTTGGCATTCCTGTTCGTCGCCCTGACCGCGAAGGAGTTGTACGGAAGCGCGAAGAGCTGGGTTGCCGCGCTGATGCTGCTGGGCTGCGGGGGGCTGCTGCTTCGAGGCCATCAGTTGATTGCCGATACCGCGCTTCTGGCTGGCTTGGCGATCGGCTTGTATGCCCTGGCAATTTCTGCACGCCGGCCGCTGATCGCAGGATTGTGGCTGGGAACGGGTCTGGGCATCTGCGTTCTGTCGGAAGGGCTGGTCGAACCCTGCATGCTGTTGATTACGATGGCCTTGCTGCCACTCGTGTCATCGCACTGGCGCACGCGATATTACCTGTTGACTGTTTTCGTGGCTGTCATGGTCGCAACCCCGTGGGCCGTAATCTGGCCACTGTTGCTGGAGGCACGATCCCCGCACCTGTTTGCGCAATGGTTCTGGGTCGAGAACGTGGAAAGGCTGAAAGGCATTTTCATCTTCACGCAGGACGAAGACTACTTTTACTATGTGAAGGTGCTGCCTTGGTTCGCCTGGCCGGCGTGGCCCTTCGCGCTCTGGGGACTCTGGGTCGAAGGTCGTGCCGGATTGCAAAAACCCGGAATCATCCTTCCGCTGACTGCATTCGCAGCCTTCTTTCTATTCCTCAGCATCATCGGCGAAGGACGCGATGTTTACGGCATGCCATTGTTGCTGCCGATTTCGCTGCTTGCGGTAGTGTCGTTCGAAACCCTGCAGCGCGGTGCCGCCAATCTCTACTACTGGTTCGCGATCATCCTGTTCACCTTCTTCGCTATCGTCGGCTGGTTCTACTGGATGGCCATCGACCTCGGCGTACCGGAACGGCTGTGGAAACACATGATGGACATGCAGCCGGCCTACCCGACCGGCGGACGTGCGTTTGTCGTGATATTGGCCGCGCTGTTCACTATTGCCTGGCTGGTGCTGCTGTTCAACATCAAGCGCCGGCCGGAACGACCTGTCATCATCTGGGCGACAGGTGTCACCATGCTCTGGGCACTGGTCGCGTTGCTGCTGATCAGATACATCGATACGGGCAAGACCTATCGCACGGTCTTTACGCAACTATCGCAGGCGATTCCCGCCTCACATGGTTGCATTTACAGCCAGTCCCTCGGAGACCCGCAGCGGGCGATGCTGCACTACTTTGGCAATATCCTGACCGTGCGCCTTGAAAAACCGGGCAAGCGCCCCGATTGCGATCTGCTGATCATTCAAGACAAGTGGAAGTCTCCAACTCATGCCGGCGGTTCCTGGAAACTGATCTGGGAAGGACGCCGTCCCGGCGACAAGGTGGAACGCTTCCGGCTTTACAGACAATCATGAACGATTCACTGCAACGATTCTTGCTGGAAAGCACGCCGGTGCGCGGAGAAATCGCGCATCTGGATGCAACCTGGCGTGCCGTGCTGGAACGGCGGACTTACCCGGCTCCGCTGGAGCGCCTGCTCGGCGAGATGATGGCGGCTGCCGCGCTATTGTCGGCCACGCTCAAATTCGAGGGCTCGCTGATCATGCAGATGCAAGGCAGCGGACCGGTGCAATTGCTCGTCGTCGAAGCGACGAGCGAGCAGACGCTGCGTGCCACGGCAAAGTGGGATGGAGATCTTGCGCGAGGCAACGTGACCGAATTGCTCGGCGCGGGACGTTTCGTGATCTCGATCGTGCCGTCCAACGGCAAGCAGGCCTATCAGGGCGTCGTCAGCATCGAGGGCGAAAGCATCGCACAGGTGCTCGAGCACTACATGGCGAAATCCGAGCAGATCGAGACGCGCCTGTGGCTCGCATCCGATTCGAACCAGGCGGCAGGAATGCTGTTGCAGAAACTTCCGGCCACGCCAAGCGAAGATGCCGATGCATGGAACCGTGCAACCCGGCTGGGCGAAACCATCAAGCCCGAGGAACTGCTCGCGCTGCCCGCACCGGAAATCATCCGGCGTCTCTACCACCAGGAGGACGTGCGTGTATTCGAACCGCGTCCGGTGGCATTTCGCTGCTCGTGCTCGCATGAGCGGGTGACTTCCATGCTGCGCATGCTCGGGCACGACGAAGTGCGCTCCATACTCGAAGAGCGCGGCAATGTCGAAGTCGACTGTGAATTCTGCGGACGGCATTACGTCTTCGATGCGGTCGATGCGGAGCAGGTGTTCGCCGCCGACGTCATCCTGCCGGCGGAGAAAACAAGGCACTAGACCTGAACCGCAGAGGCGCGGAGGCGCAGAGAAAGTCTCGCAGAGAAGAGCAAAAGATGAAAATTGGGGAAAAATTCGGCGAGAGAACCAATCGTGTACCATAGTTGCGAATACGCGCGAATTTTACTTCAGGTTCATTTGTCTCAACTCTGCGTTTCCTCTGCGCCTCTGCGGTGAAGACTGAAAGTGAGTGATTCCGATATCCGCGTCCGCATCGACAAGTGGCTATGGGCGGCCCGCTTCTACAAGACGCGCAGCCTGGCGGCGGATGCGGTGGACGGCGGCAAGGCGCAGGTCAACGGGGAACGCGTGAAACCGGCAAAGATGCTCAAGGCCGGCGATATGCTCGCCATCCGCAACGGGCATTTTGCGTGGGAAGTTACCGTGCTCGCATTAAGCGAGCGGCGCGGTTCGGCGACCGAAGCGGCGAAACTGTATTCCGAGTCCGGCCAGAGCAGGAAGGAGCGGGAGGAAAAGGCCGCGCTGCTCAAGATCGAACGCCAGTCGAATCCGTTTCCCGGCGGGCGTCCAACAAAACGCCAGCGTCGACAGATCATTCGCTTTACTCGCGACACCGACTGAAGTTTTGCCGAGCGAAACGGCGTTTTCCGCACGGCAACAATTTTCTCGACAAGCCTTAAAACGCGGGCGTAAACTGCGCCCTCCTTTCCGCAACCGTCAGAGAATGCTCAAGACATTCGCCGGCGGCGTTGCCGTTCCGGATGTTCCCGAGTGAGGAGATTCTCAGATGGATGACGTTGTAATCGTCGCTGCATTGCGCACCGGTGTCGGCAAGTTCGGCGGCACGATAGGCAAAATTCCCGCAACGGAACTCGGCGCGAAAGTGATTTCCGCGTTGATCGCCAAATCCGGTGTGAACCCGGAATTGGTCAGCGAAGTGCTGATGGGCCAGGTGCTCGCCGCGGCGGCCGGCCAGAACCCCGCGCGCCAGGCATCGCTGCGTGCCGGCCTTCCGAACATGGTGCCGGCGATGACCATCAATAAAGTTTGTGGCTCGGGCCTGAAGGCGACCCATCTCGCCGCGCAGGCGATCAAGGCCGGCGATGCCGACATCGTGATCGCGGGCGGACAGGAGAGCATGAGCCTCGCGCCGCACGCGCTGAACGGCGCGCGCGACGGCTTGCGCATGATGGACGGCAAGCTGATCGATACGATGATCATCGACGGCCTGTGGGACGTCTACAACCAGTACCACATGGGCGTTACGGCCGAGAACGTCGCCAAGAAATGGAATGTATCGCGCCAGGAACAGGACGAGTTCGCCGCCGCGTCCCAGCAGAAAGCGGAAGCCGCGCAGAAGGCCGGCCGCTTCAAGGATGAGATCGTGCCGATCACCATTTCCACCCGGAAAGGCGACGTGATTTTCGATTCCGACGAATTCATCCGCCTTGGCACGACCGTCGAAGCGCTGGCGTCGCTGAAACCGGCATTCGACAAGAACGGGACCGTCACCGCCGGCAACGCATCGGGCATCAACGACGGCGCCGCCGCCGTCATGATGATGAGCGCGGCGAAGGCGAAGGAGCTTGGACTCAAGCCGCTGGCGCGGATCAAGGCTTATTCGTCGGCCGGCGTCGATCCAAGCATCATGGGTGTCGGTCCGATACCGGCATCGAAGCTGTGCCTCAAGAAAGCCGGCTGGACCGCGAAGGACCTCGATCTGCTGGAAATCAACGAAGCCTTCGCCGCGCAGGCGATCGCGGTCAACCGCGACATGGGTTGGGACACTTCCAAGGTGAATGTGAACGGTGGCGCGATTGCGATAGGGCACCCGATCGGCGCATCCGGCTGCCGCATCCTCGTCACCCTGATCCACGAAATGATCAGGCGCGATGCGAGGAAAGGCCTCGCGTCACTGTGCATCGGCGGCGGCATGGGCGTCGCTCTCGCGATCGAAAGGGCATAAGGACAGGACCGGGAACCACGAATTAGAATCCGAACTGGAGAAGAGCGATGAACAACGGACGTGAAGTCGTAGTTATTTCCGGCGTGCGCACGGCGATCGGGGATTTTGGCGGGGCGCTGAAGGATTTCGCGCCGACGGATCTGGGTGCGCGCTGCGTGCGCGAAGCATTGGCACGCGCAAAGGTGGCGCCCGGAGAGGTCGGCCATGTCGTCTTTGGCAACGTGATCCATACGGAAACGAAGGACATGTACCTGTCGCGCGTCTGTGCCATCAATGGCGGGATCCCGAAGGAAGTCCCGGCAATGACGCTGAACCGGCTGTGCGGCAGCGGGCTGCAAGCCATCATCAGCGCCGCACAGATCGTTGCGCTGGGCGATGCGGACGTCGCAGTTGCAGGCGGCGCGGAATCCATGAGCCGCGCTCTTTACTGGCTGCCGGCGGCGCGTTGGGGCTCGAAAATGGGCGATCAGGTCGTACTGGATTCGCTGACCGGCGCGCTGTCCGATCCGTTCGACGCATTGCACATGGGGGTCACCGCTGAAAATGTCGCCGCGCAATACGGCCTGACGCGCGCCCAGCAGGATGAGTTCTCGGTGGAAAGCCACCGGCGCGCTACGAACGCGATACAAAACGGTTACTTCAAGGACCAGATCCTGCCAATCGAGATCAAGGACCGCAAAGGCACCAAGCTGTTCGACACCGACGAGCACGTGCGCGGCGACGCGAGCGTAGAGAATCTCGGCAAACTGAAGGCCGTCTTCAAAAAAGACGGTACCGTTACCGCAGGGAACGCTTCAGGCATCAACGATGGCGCAGCTGCAGTCGTTCTGATGGAACGCAAACTCGCGGAGAAAAAGGGACTCAAGCCGATGGCGCGCCTGGTCGCCTACGGACATGCGGGCGTGGAACCGACGCTGATGGGCCTCGGCCCGATTCCCGCCGTTCAGAACGCCATGAAGAAGGCCAGCCTGAAGGTTTCCGACATGGACGTGATTGAATCGAACGAGGCCTTTGCCGCACAAGCCTGCGCCGTCGCGAAGGATCTTGGCTTCGATTCCAAAAAGGTCAACCCGAATGGCGGCGCCGTGGCACTCGGCCATCCGGTCGGTGCCACCGGCTGCATCCTCTCGGTCAAGGCGCTCTATGAACTACAACGCATCCAGGGCAAGTACGCACTGGTGACCATGTGCATCGGCGGGGGACAGGGAATCGCCGCGATTTACGAAAGGATGTAAATTGCGGCCAGCGCATTCCAGACGCTGCCGATTGCAGTACCGCCTCTGTGCCGCTCGAGATTGGGGTAGTCGTTTCGCGCAACATGGCGAACCAGCACAGGCATGGCGAATACGGTCGCGATCAGCAGCGCGGTCAGGATGACGACCGGAGCCAGCATGGCGAGCACAACCATTGCCGCTATCCAGGATGCGAACCTGGCGAGATCCCGGTTCGCCGCCCAAATAAAGGTGGCGTGGTCGACAACGGCACCCTGGATGGCAGTGGTCCACGTGTCCCAGTAGGCCCAGCCGAGCCCAATCCAGATGGCCAGGGCGACCAGCATCGGAATCAGCAAAATCAACAGAATGATGGGCTGCACAAGAGATCTGGCGGCGCCCGTCAAAGCCTTGATCACGGCATCCACTTCAGCTTCCCCCGCTTTGGCTGAAATAAATCAACTCTCTGTTGTTATTCAATAATATTAATAATTCACCGGGATATTTCGCCAGTTGAAAATTAGCTGTTGACTTGGCGTGAAAGCCCATTAGAATGGCGTTGTTTTTTGCAGTGCAACAAAAGTGCTGTTCTGCAGAATCCTGCCTGCCTATAAACCGTTTCGCCTGTTCGAAGGAGAGAGTCATGTACAACGTACCTGAGCAATTGTTGGCCACGAATAAGGAAAATCTGGAAACTTTCGTAGAATTCGCCGGAATCGCCGCAGCGGGCGCAGAAAAGCTGTTGGATGTGCAAATGAAAATCGCCAAGGCTATCTTTGCCGACACCGTGAAGCATGCCAAAACGGTTGTTGCCGCCAAGGATGTCCAGGAATTGACCGAAATCCAGTCCTCGAGCGTCCAGCCTTCCGCTGAAAAAGCCGCTGCTTATGGACGCAGCATCTATTCCGTCGTCGCTGAGACCCAGGCGGAGCTGAGCAAGTTCTTCGAAGTCCGCTTTGCCGATGTGAACAAGAACATGACGACGGCCCTGGACAAGGCATTGAAGAGCGCCCCCGCCGGTTCCGATGTCGCCGTTGCTGCCGTGAAGTCCGCGATGGCCGCTGCAAATCAGGCTTACGATGCATTCAGCAAGGCAACCAAGCAAGTGACGGAAGCAACCGAAGCGACGATGACCGCCGCAAGTGGCACGACCACCAAGAAAAAGGCCGCTTAAGCGTCCAGAGAACAGATTCAATTCAAAGGCCCCCGGATAGAGTCCGGGGGCCTTTTGTTTTTGCAACGCCCCGTCCTATAGAATCCGGGTTGACCCGTTTTTTTTCGCTGTCCCCCGTCGCCCAACAAACGCCCCGCCTTCATGCGCCTGACCGACCGACCCACATGGAAAGCCCTGCTTGCGCACTCGCGCGCAATGGGGGAATCCCGCATCGCCGACTTGTTCGCCCGGGATCCACAGCGCGCGCAGGCGTTTTCACTCGAGTCGTGCGGAATCCTGTTCGATTATTCCAAGAATCCGGTTTCGGCAGAAACACGCCAACTGCTGGTCGCTTTGGCCGAAGACGCCGGCGTGCCGGCGCTAATGGCGGCCATGTTCGAAGGCCGGCGCATCAATGTCACTGAAAATCGCGCCGTATTGCACATCGCGCTACGCAATCGATCATCCCGGCCGATCATGGTCGACGGACAGGACGTCATGCCCGGGATCCGCGCGATCCTCGAGCGCATGCGCGGCATGGCAGAAAGGATTCGCGGAGGCATCGCAAAGGGCAGCACCGGCCGGGCGTTCACCGACATAGTGAACATCGGCATAGGTGGCTCCGACCTGGGGCCGCTGATGGTGACGACGGCATTGCGGCCTTTTGGCTCGCCCGGCCTGCGAGCCCACTTCGTCTCCAATGTGGATGGGGCGCATCTGGCCGCCACCCTCACCGGACTGGACCCCGAGACGACGCTGTTCATAGTCTCCTCAAAGACCTTCACGACACAGGAGACCTTGACCAATGCGCGTTCAGCGCGCGAGTGGTTGCTTACTAAACTGTCCGCAAAGGCGCCTGCCGCAATCCTCGTGGAGCACCATTTCGCCGCCGTTTCGACCAATCTCGAAGCAACCGCCGCCTTCGGCATCATCCCCGAGCGCGTCTTCGGATTCTGGGACTGGGTGGGGGGGCGTTATTCGTTGTGGTCGGCCATCGGCCTGCCCATTGCGCTTGCCATCGGCTTCGATCGCTTCGAGGCGCTTCTTGCCGGCGCCTTTGAGATGGACGAGCACTTCCGCAACACGCCGTTGGCGCACAACCTGCCGGCGATGGCGGCGCTGGTCGGGCTGTGGCACATCGATTTTCTCGGTCGTCCGACCCACGCAGTGCTGCCTTACGCCCAGGACCTGTTGTATTTGCCGGCCTTCCTGCAGCAGCTCGACATGGAAAGCAATGGCAAAAGAGTGGACCGCTCGGGGACGCCGACCAATTACCTCACCGGGCCGGTGATCTGGGGCGCACCCGGAACCAACGGCCAGCATGCGTTCTTCCAGCACCTGCACCAGGGTACCCAGGTCACGCCGGCGGATTTCATCGTCGCCGCAAACGCATCCGACACCCTGCCTGGGCACAACGAATTGCTGCTCGCCAACTGCATCGCGCAGACCGAAGCACTCCTGCGCGGAAAGAGCGCCGACGAAGTCCGGGCCGAACTGAAAGCGCGCGGCATGCGAGGCGAGGAACTGGAGCAATTGACCCCGCATCGCGTGTTTCCCGGCAACCGTCCGAGCAACACCATTGTCCTGAAGCAGCTGGATCCGCGTTCACTGGGCGCGCTGATCGCGTTCTACGAGCACAAGGTCTTCGTGCAAGGCGCGATCTGGAACATCAACTCATTCGACCAGTGGGGCGTGGAACTCGGCAAACAGCTTGCGGGCGGCGTACTGGAGGATTTGAAGGCAGGCAAACCGGGGCCGGGGCATGATCCGTCGACGCAACGGTTGATCCAGCATGTGCTGGATCAACAGGTCAAAGGTGATAGGTGAAAGAGGAAAAGCAAAACGCGTTAAAGACCCGGTTTCAACACTTTTGCCTTTAACTTTTTCTCTTTATCTCTGAGAAGTTTCTCAATCGTTCAGATTGAGAAACTTCTCCTTGTAGTACTTCAATTCCTCGATCGATTCATGGATGTCGGCCAGCGCCTCGTGCTTGCCATGCTTGACGAAGCCGGCCATGATGCCGGGCTTCCAGCGCTTGGCCAGTTCCTTCAGCGTGGACACATCCAGGTTGCGGTAGTGGAAGAAAGCCTCGAGCTTGGGCATGTGCCGGGCGAGGAAGCGGCGGTCCTGGCAGATCGAATTGCCGCACATCGGCGACGCGCTCTGCGGCGAATACTGCGCCAGGAAAGCGATCAGTTCCGCTTCCACTTCCGCTTCGTTCTGGGTCGCCGATTTTACCCTGTCGATCAGGCCGGATTTCTTATGCGTCGATTTGTTCCATGAATCCATGCGTTCGAAAACGTCATCGGACTGGTGAACCACCTTGACCGGACCTTCGGCCACGACATTCAACTGCGCATCGGTGATGACGATCGCCACCTCGAGGACGCGGTCATTGTCGGGACTGAGCCCGCTCATTTCCATGTCGATCCAGATCAGATTGCCGGGATCCTGTGCCATAATCTTCCGTGGTTTTGCCGAAATTTCCCGGCGTCATTCTGTCACAGACCCTGACCGACATCCATGAACGTTTTCGCCATCCTGTTTCTTGCGGCATTGGTCATCGCCACCGGCATGCGCCTGTGGCTTGCTTCTCGCCATGTGCGCCACATTCGGGCGAATCGCGGCGCGGTTCCCGCCGCATTCTCGAATGACATCGGCCTGGAAGCGCATCAAAAGGCTGCGGACTACAGCAGCGCAAAGACGCGCCTCAACATGAAAGCCCTCGTATTCGACGCGGCGGTTCTGCTGATTCTGACTTTCGGCGGCGGGCTGCAGGCAATCGACAATCTGGCGGCATCCTTTTTCCCGGCCGGCCTTCTGCGTGGCGTCGTGTTCGTCGCGATCCTGACCGTGATCCTGTCGGTCATAGAACTTCCGTTCGATTTGTACCGCACCTTTGGCATTGAGAGCCGCTTCGGTTTCAACAAGATGACGCTGGGGATGTTCTTCGGCGACCTCGCAAAGCATGCGGCCGTCGGAATGGCGCTTGGGCTGCCGATCCTGTTCGCGGTGCTTTGGCTGATGGCGGGCATGGGCGAACTATGGTGGCTGTATGTCTGGCTGGTGGCGATCGTCTTCATGCTGTTCGTGCAGTTCATCGCACCCAGCGTGATTGCACCGCTGTTCAACAAATTCGCGCCGATGCAGGACGGCGAGATGAAGACCCGGATCGAGAATCTGATCACCCGTTGCGGCTTTACATCCAGCGGCCTGTTCGTGATGGACGGCTCGAAGCGCAGCAGCCACGGCAACGCCTACTTCACCGGCTTCGGAAAATCCAAACGCATCGTGTTTTTCGATACGCTGCTGTCGCGTCTGGAAATCCCCGAGATCGAGGCGGTGTTGGCGCACGAGCTCGGCCATTTCCGCATGCGCCATGTGATCAAGCGGATGGCGTTGATGGCGGTGTTCTCGCTGATCTTCTTTTTCCTGCTGGGTCTCCTCAAGAATCAGGAATGGTTCTACCAGGGACTCAATGTCGCTTTCCCGGCCACGGATGCAATGGCGCTGACCCTGTTCTTCATGGTCATGCCGGTGTTCACCTTCCTGCTGCAACCGCTGCTGGCGACGTACTCGCGCAAACACGAATTCGAGGCAGACCAGTACGCCGCGAACTTCACGCCCGCGCGCGATCTCGTTCATGCGCTGGTGAAACTGTACAAGGACAACGCCTCCACGCTGACGCCGGATCCCCTGCATTCGGCGTTCTACGATTCCCACCCGCCCGCCTCGATCCGCATCGCGCGGCTCGAACAAATGGCAAGAACCTTATGAGTAACCGCAGAGGCGCGGAGGCGCAGAGGAAACGCAGAGAAAGCACAACGATACAAAATGAAACCAGACTCTGGTCTGCATTGCGCGTATCCACCGTAGTTGACAATTTTTCAATCATCCCAGTTTTGTTTTTCTCAGCGCGGTTTTCTCTGCGCCTCCGCGCCTCTGCGGTTCAGCATTGCTTTCGGAGGTAAATATGAGCGAAATATCGGAAGGGCTGGTCAGGAAGAAATGCAAACCCTGCGAAGGCGGCGTGGCACCGATGACCGAATCGCAGATCGGGCACATGCTCAAAGGCCTGACCGGATGGGAGTACAAGAACGGATTGGTGCAGAAGACGTTCAAGTTCAAGAACTACCACGAGACCATGGCGTTCGTGAATGCCGCGGCGTGGATATCGCATCGCGAGGACCATCATCCGGATATCGCAGTCGGCTACAGCCAGGCCACCGTCGCCTACATGACGCACGCGATCAAGGGCATTTCGGAAAACGATTTCATTTGCGCCGCCAAA
>JANXPQ010000219.1 GCA_025357235.1 Betaproteobacteria bacterium | reverse complement strand
GGCGACGACAAGGACATGCTGGAGGATCTGGTCGCAGCGGCGGTCAACGATGCCGTGCGCCGTGTGGAGACGCTCACGCAGGAGAAAATGGGCGGGCTGACTTCGGGATTCGGATTGCCGCCGGGAATGAAACTGCCGTTCTAGTGATTGGTAATTGGTGAATGGTGATTGGCAAAGGCGTCACAGCTTTTTTGCATTTACCAGTCACGAATCACCAGTCACCGCCTTATGAAAACGCCGTCCACCCTCGAAGAACTGATCGATGCCCTGCGCTGTTTGCCTGGCGTGGGACCGAAATCGGCGCAGCGCATGGCATTTCACCTGTTACAGCGGGATCATCCGGGCGCGCAGCGGCTGGGCCGCGCGCTCGAACAGGCGCTCGCAAGGATCAGGCATTGCGAACGTTGCAATAACTTCACCGAGCAGGCAATTTGCGAGCTCTGCAGTTCGCAGCGCCGCGATCAGGCATCGCTGTGTGTCGTCGAAACACCCGCCGATTTGCTGATGATGGAGCAGGCACAGGTTTATGATGGCATGTACTTCGTGCTGATGGGCCGGTTGTCGCCGCTCGATGGCGTGGGGCCGAAGGATATTCATCTCGATCGTCTGGTCAAACGCGCACTCGATGGCATCGTCAGGGAAACCATCCTTGCCACCAACTTCACCGTGGAGGGCGAAGCGACTGCGCATTACATCGGCGAACTACTGGGAGCGCGCGGCATGAAGGTTTCACGCATTGCCCGCGGATTGCCCGTGGGTGGAGAACTCGAACATGTCGACAGCGGCACGCTAGCGCAGGCAATGATAGAACGGAGACCTGCCTGATGGCGGCCAGCCCCAATTCGGATTCGACGAAACGCCGCGCCGCGCCGCGGCGCACACCCAAGAGCACGCCGGCGGTGGCGAAGGGTTCAAGGAGGCCGGCTCGGCCGACCAGCAAGCGTGGCCCGCCTTCGCCGCCATCTTCACCTCCTGCAGCGGCGCCGGCCCGTTCCCAGAAGCTGCAGAAAGTGCTCGCGCAGTCGGGCCTGGGCTCGCGGCGTGCAATGGAGGAGGTCATCAAGGCGGGCAAGGTCAAGGTCAACGGCGAGCCCGCCACGCTCGGCATGCGCGTCACGACCGAAGACCTGATCCAGGTCGGACGCCGGCAGATCAAATTCAAGGTCACTACGCGCCTGCCGCGTGTCATCGTCTATCACAAAGTCGACGGCGAGATCGTCAGCCGCGATGACCCCCAGGGCCGGCGCAGCGTGTTCGAAAAGCTTCCGGTCATCCGCAGCGCGAAATGGCTGGCGGTGGGCCGTCTGGATTTCAATACCGGAGGATTGCTGATTTTCACCACGTCCGGCGAACTTGCCAATCGACTGATGCATCCGCGTTTCGAAGTCGAACGCGAATACGCGGTGCGCCTGTTCGGCAGCCTGACCCCTGCACAGATGCAGGAACTCAAGAAAGGCGTGCGGCTTTCCGATGGCGACGCGAAGTTCGACTTGCTGGAGGATCAGGGGGGCGAGGGCCGCAACCGCTGGTACCGGGCGGTTCTGAAGGAAGGCCGGAACCGGGTGGTGCGGCGCATGTTCGAGGCTCTGGGGTTGCAGGTCAGCCGCCTGATGCGCGTGCGATTCGGCATCGTGACGTTGCCGCCGAGGCTCAAGCGCGGCAACTGGATCGAGCTCAAGGAAGCCGAGATCAGCGAATTGCTGGAGTGGGCCGGCAACTCGCCCGAGGTCGCCGATGACGACGTCAGTGAGCCAGATCCGCCGCCGCCAGCAGAAAGACAAAGCCGTCACCGCCCGAGGTCTCGAGCCAGGTAAACGGTAGTTCCGGGAACGCCTGTTCCAACTCGTCGCGATTGTGTCCGATCTCGACGATCAGAATCCCTCGTTCGTTCAAATGCGCGCCGGCTTGCGCAATCAGGCTGCGCACGATATCGAGTCCATCCTCGCCGCCGGCAAGTGCCATCTGCGGCTCGGCCCGGTATTCCTGCGGCAGATCTTCCATCGATTCCCGGTTCACGTAAGGCGGGTTGGATACGATGACGTCGTAACGGCCGGTCAGGCCGGCAAACAGGTCGCCGCGGGTAAGATGCACCCGATCCTGCAATTCATAGTCCGCGACATTGCGCGCCGCAACTTCCAGCGCTTGTGCGGACAGATCCGTCGCATCGACATCGGCGTCAGGAAAGGCAATTGCCAGCAGGATGGCCAGGCAGCCCGAGCCCGTGCACAGGTCGAGCGCCTTGTCGACGGGCTGGTCTTCTCCGACCCACGGATACAGTTCGTCGCGCAGCAATTCAGCGATATAGGAACGCGGGACGATCACACGCTCGTCGACGTAGAAGCGGAATTCTCCCAGCCATGCCTCGTGAGTCAGATACGCAGCCGGTATGCGTTCGTCGACGCGCCTGCGCACAACGCCTTCCAGCGCTTCGATTTCGGCGCGCGTGAGCCGCCGGGCAAGAACAGAATTCAGTTCGTCCAGCGGCAGTTGCAGCGTATGCAGCAGCAGATAGACGGCCTCGTCATGGGCGTTGCCGCTGCCATGACCGAAATACAAGCCCGCCTCGTTGAAGCGCTCGACCGTCAGATCCAGCCATTCGCGGACCGTCTTCAGTCCCGCGCAATCCTCAGCGGCCATCCAGGATGTCGGCGAGCGCGAATTGATAGATGCGGGAAAGCGCGTCGAGATCGGCGAGCAGGATATGCTCGTCGAGCTTGTGGATCGACGCGTTGATCGGGCCGAGTTCGACGACTTCGCGACAGATGCCGGCGATGAAGCGGCCATCCGACGTGCCGCCGCTGGTGGACAGCTCGGGCGTGCGGCCGGTGACGGTTTTCACTGCGCGCGACAGGCTTTCCACCAGTTTGCCTTTCGGCGTCAGGAACGACTGGCCTGAAAGCCACCACGTCAGGCCGTAATCGAGCCCGTGACGGTCCAGCACCTCGTGCACGCGCGCCTTGAGCGATTCCATCGTGCTGGCGGTCGAGAAGCGGAAATTGAACGAAACGCGCATTTCGCCGGGAATCACATTGGTGGCACCGGTACCTGCCGCGATATTGGATACTTGCCAGGTCGTCGGCGGAAAATATTCATTGCCGTCGTCCCATTTGGCCGCGGACAGTTCGGCGAGCGCCGGTGCGAACAAATGGATTGGATTGCGCGACAGGTGGGGATAAGCGATATGCCCCTGGACGCCGCGCACCAGCAATTCGCCAGATAGCGACCCGCGACGGCCGTTCTTCATGGTGTCGCCGAGCAGCGTGACGGAAGAGGGCTCGCCGATGACGCAATAGTCGAGATCTTCGCCGCGTGCGCGCAAAGTTTCGACGACCTTCACGGTACCGTTCACTGCAATGCCTTCCTCATCCGACGTGATCAGCAGCGCAATCGAGCCTGGATGTTTCGGATGGTCGGCCAGGAATGCCTCGATCGCCGTGACGAATGCGGCAATGGAGGATTTCATGTCGGCCGCGCCGCGTCCGTATAGGACGCCGTCGCGCACGGTGGGCTGGAAGGGATCCGAACGCCACTGGTCCAGCGGACCCGTGGGAACGACGTCGGTATGTCCCGCGAAGCACACCAGGGGTTTGGTGCTGCCACGCCGCGCCCAAAGGTTTTCGACGTCGCCGAAACGCATGTGTTCGATCTTGAAGCCGAGCCTCGCCAGGCGCTGCGCCAGCAATTCCTGGCAGCCCCCGTCATTGGGCGTAATGGATATGCGCGAGATGAGTTCCCGCGCGAGTTCGAAAGTCGCAGATGTCATGGCGGGAGGATCGGCCGCAAACCGGCCGGGGAGTTGAACCTGTTCAGCTCTTTTCCTCGTCCATGTTCAGCTTGATTTCGTTGAACGAATAACCCGCGCCGGGTTTGGCCATGATGCGGCTGGTCGGACTGTCGCCGAGTTTTCCGGCGGCCTTCTGTTCGAAGTTGTTGATCAGCCAGGACAGGTTGGTCGAGGAATCCGAGTTCTTCAGCGCTTCGTCCTTCGCTATCGTGCCGGCCATGTACAACTCGAACAACGCATGCTCGAACGTCTTCGATCCGGGCGAAAGGCTCTGCTCCATGGCTTCGCGGATCTGGTCGATCTCGCCCTTCTTGATGAGTTCCGCGATGTGCTTGGTATTGAGCATGACCTCGACGGCCGCGACCAGTGTGCCATCGTTGGCCTTGACCAGGCGCTGCGAAATGATGGCGCGCAAACTGATCGACAAATCGGACAGCAGCGAAGTGCGGGCATCGTAGGGGAAGAAATTGATGATCCGGTTCAGCGCGTGGTAACTGTTGTTCGCATGCAACGTTGAAATGCACAGATGGCCGGTCTGCGCGTACAGCAGTGCGTGCTGCAGCGTTTCGCGGTCGCGGATTTCGCCGATCATCATCAGGTCGGGTGCTTCGCGCATCGCATTGACCAGGGCGTTTTCGTACGACCGGGTATCCGTGCCGACTTCGCGCTGGTTGATCACGCATTTGTCGTTGCGAAACACGAATTCCATCGGATCTTCGATGGTCAGGATGTGGCCGGGCTTGAGCGCGTTGCGGTGCTCGATCATGGCGGCCAGCGTGGTCGATTTGCCCGACCCGGTGGAGCCCACGACGACCACGAAGCCGCGTTTCTCCATGATCAGTTCCTTGAGGATCGGGGGCAGCTTGAGCTTGTCGATGCCCACCGTACCGCTCTTGAGAAAGCGGATCACCATGGCGACGTTGCCGCGTTGCCGGAACACGTTCACCCGGAATCGGCCGATATCCGGCACCACCTGGGCGAAATTCATCTCCATGGTCTCTTCGAATTCCTTGATCTGCTTGTCGCTCATGATTTCATAAGCGATTTTGCGCGCGGTCTCCGGATCGATGATCTGCTGGTTGACCGGCATGATGATGCCGAGGATCTTGATAGAGACCGGCGCGCCGGCCGAGATGAACAGGTCGGACGCCTGCTTTTCTGCCATCAGCTTGAACAAAGGTGTCAGAAACATGTTGGCCTCGATGACTCGTGATTGAAGGGGATTGCGCCGGTCCGTTGTTGCGTCATTGCCAGAACGCCGCGCTCAGATGCCGCGCAGCAACTCATTGATGCTGGTTTTGGCGCGGGTCTTGGCATCGACTTGCTTGACGATCACCGCGCAATAAAGGCTGTATTTCCCGTCAGCCGAGGGCAGGTTTCCGGACACCACGACCGAACCGGGTGGAATCCGACCGTATGTCGTTTCGCCGGTTTCCCGATTGAATATCTTGGTGCTCTGGCCGATGTACACGCCCATCGAGATCACCGAACCCTCGCCGACCACCACACCTTCGACAACCTCTGAGCGCGCGCCGATGAAGCAATTGTCCTCGATGATGGTCGGGTTCGCCTGCACGGGTTCCAGCACGCCGCCGATGCCGACCCCGCCGGACAGGTGCACGTTCTTGCCGATCTGCGCGCAGGAACCGACCGTGGCCCAGGTATCGACCATGGTGCTTTCATCGACATAGGCGCCAATGTTGACGAAGGAGGGCATGAGCACGACATTCTTGGCGATGAATGAGCCGCGGCGTACGACGGCGTTGGGTACCACGCGAAAGCCGCCGGCGCGGAAATCGGCGCTGCCGTAGTCAGCGAACTTGGCCGGCACCTTGTCGAAATAGTTGGTATAGCCGTCGCGCACGACTGCATTGTCTTCCAGGCGAAACGAAAGCAACACGGCTTTCTTGAGCCACTGATGCGTCACCCAGTCTGCGCCGGATTTTTCCGCCACGCGCAACTTGCCGGAATCGAGTTGTGCAATGACCTCGGCAACCGCTTCCTTGAGCGCGGGCTCCGCGGTCTTCGGCGAAATGCCGGCACGGGCTTCGAATGCTTTATCGATGACTGACTGCAAATCCGTCATTCTTGTTCTTCCCTTTTGCGAATTGAGAGTAATACGCCTTCAGCCGCTGTACTGCTTCCAAGCACTCCTCGACCGGGGCAACCAGCGCGACCCGGATGAAATTGCGCCCCGGATTGATGCCATGGGATTCCCGGGCCAGGTAACTGCCCGGCACGACAGTGACATTATATTGCCGGAACAATTGTTTAGCGAACTCCGTATCGTCGATCGGCGTGCGCAGCCAGAGATAAAAAGCCGCGTCGGGCATCCTGACCTCGGTCACCGGCGAAAGGATGGCGAGCGTCTTGTCGAATTTTTCCTTGTACAGCCGGCGGTTTTCCTGGACGTGTTTCTCATCGCTCCACGCGGCGGCGCTGGCCGCCTGGACGGCTGGATTCATCGCGCAACCGTGATAAGTCCGGTACAGCAGGAATTTTGCGAGGATCTCAGCGTCGCCGGCGACGAAGCCGGAACGCATGCCCGGCACGTTGGAGCGCTTCGACAGGCTGCTGAATGCGACCAGCCGGCGAAAATCGCCGCGCCCCAGGCGCTGTGCCGCCTCCAGCCCGCCGAGGGGCGGCTCGCTCTCGTCGAAGTAGATCTCCGAGTAACACTCGTCCGAGGCGATGATGAAACCGTGGCGGTCGGACAGTTCGAACAAGGCCCGCCACTCGTCGAGGGTCATGACATTGCCAGTGGGGTTGCCCGGCGTGCAGACATAGATCAGCTGCGTCCGGCGCCAGGCCTCCTCCGGAAGCTGCTGCAGATCGAGCGCAAATCCGTTTTCGGGCAGCATATTCAGGAAATAGGGTTCCGCGCCGGCGAGAATGATCGCCCCTTCGTAGATCTGGTAAAACGGATTCGGCGCCACGACGGCGGGGCGGTCGCGCGAACCATCGACGACCGCCTGGGCGAACGCAAACAAGGCCTCGCGGCTGCCATTGACAGGCAATACCTGCGAGGCGGGATCGATCTTGCCGATCCGGTAACGCCGCTGGATCCAGCCGGCGATGGCGTTGCGCAGCGGCTCGCTTCCGGCCGTCGCCGGATAACTGGACAATCCGCCGAGCTGGTCGACGAGAACGTCGCGGATGAACTGCGGCGTGGCGTGCTTCGGTTCGCCAATCGACAGGCTGATCGGACGCAGGGAAGCGTCAGGCGTGACGCCGGCGAGCAGCGTCGATAGTTTCTGGAACGGGTAGGGCTGGAGTCTGGAGAGATTCGGATTCATTTTCGAGGCAATGAGCCGCGTCGTCCGGGACGGGCGGTCGAATTATAAGGGCGGGCGTGACAGCGCAGAAGAACAACATCGTGGCAGGTTTCCTGCCTGCTCGCCGGGGCGCTGGTATGGGGGCTGATCTGGTATCCCTACCGGGCGTTGCAGGCAGCCGGTGTCGGCGGCGCGCTGTCTTCCTTCCTGACCTATCTCATGGCGCTGCTGCCGGCGCTGTTCCTGTTCCGGAACAGAAGGGCGCAGTTGCGCAAAGCGCCCTGGCTGCTCATGGCGATGGCGATCGCGGCGGGTTTTTGCAACCTGGGCTATGTACTCGCCATGCTTCATGGCGAGGTCGTCAGGGTCATGCTGCTGTTCTATCTCGCGCCGCTTTGGACGTTGTTGTTCGCGAGGCTGCTGCTCGGGGAAAAGGCCGGGCCGGCCGGCTATGGGGTGATCGCGCTCTCGCTGGCGGGCGCAGCCGTGATGTTATGGCACCCGGGCGGACGCTGGCCTTTGCCTTACACGATTGCAGAATGGCTCGGATTGGGCGCCGGAATGGCGTTCGCCCTGGCGAACGTTTTGAGCCGCAAGGCCGTGGGCATCGACGCGGCCATCAAGGCCGGCTCGGTCTGGGCCGGGGTGACGCTAGTCGGTCTGGTGGTGACGATGCTGACGGAACATCCGGTACAGGCTCTGGCCGGCATGGACGCGCGTGCCTGGTTGCTCGTGGCGTTGGTTGCGCTGACCCTGTTCTGCGTCAATCTGGTCGTCCAGTTCGGGCTGGCGCGCGTCGCGGCAAACCGGGCGATCGTCATCATGCTGTCGGAACTGGTGTTTGCTGCCGCGTCGTCCTAATTTCCTGGCATTCGAGCAAATCGGCTGGCGCGACTGGCTCGGTGGTGCCATGCTTGTTATTGTCGCGTTGTATTCTGCGCGGCTGGAAGCCTCATGTTCAGGGCGGCTGGAAACATCAGCGCACGGCTGACTGGGGTTCGAATTGCGCGAGGTCGATTTTGAGAGGCGGCTTCCAGCCTTTTTTGCTGTGTTCAGCCGACACGGTCGTATAGATGCCGCCGCGCACGAAGAACCGCGCGGTGAGCCGCATGAAGCGAGGCTGCGTTGCTCTTGCCAGATCGTCCAGCATGCGATTGGTCACCGCTTCATGGAATGCCCCCTGATTCCGGTAGGACCATACGTAAAGCTTGAGGCTCTTCAGTTCCACGCATTTCCTGTCCGGGATGTAATCGAGCAGCAGCGTGGCAAAATCCGGCTGGCCTGTTTTCGGGCAAAGGCAGGTGAACTCGGGAATTTCCATATGAATCAGGTAATCCCGTGCCGGACTTGGATTGGGAAAGGTGTCGAGTAATAAAGTGGGCTTGCTCGGCATTCTCTGAAGGCCATTCCATTGTTAAAATGCATGAAGAAAAAACAGGCGCCTGGTCCGTTGGTTTGGGGCCCCAGGCGCTTGTTTTATGAGTATCTATTGAAATTATAAGCCTTTATAAAGCCCCGACAGTGCGACTCACACACATCAAGCTCGCTGGTTTCAAGTCTTTCGTCGATCCGACCCATATCCCGGTCCCGGGCCAACTGGTCGGTGTCGTCGGTCCCAACGGCTGCGGCAAATCGAATGTAATCGATGCAATTCGCTGGGTCCTGGGCGAATCGTCGGCCAAGCAGTTGCGCGGCGAAAACATGCAGGACGTCATTTTCAATGGTTCGGGGGACCGCAAGCCGGTCGGCCGCGCCAGCGTCGAGCTGATTTTCGACAACAGCCTGGGCAAGGCGGCCGGCGCCTGGTCGGCGTACGCGGAAATCTCGGTCAAGCGCGTGCTCGAGCGCGACGGCGAATCGTCCTATTTTCTCAATAACCTGCATGTGCGCCGACGCGACGTCGCCGACATTTTCCTGGGCACCGGCCTGGGCGGACGCGGGTACGCCATCATCGAACAAGGCATGATTTCGCGCATCATCGAGGCGAAGCCGGAAGACCTGCGCAGTTTCCTCGAAGAGGCGGCCGGCGTATCGAAGTATCGCGAGCGCCGCCGTGAAACCGAATTGAGACTGGAGGACACGCGCGAAAACCTGCTGCGAGTCGACGACATTCGCCAGGAACTCTGCAACCAGCTCGAGCATCTGGAATCCCAGGCCGAGAAGGCCGGCAAATACCGCGGCTTCGAAGCCAGCCTCAAGCGCACCCAGCAACTGCTGTGGACGTTGCGCAAGCGCGATGCGCAGGCCCAGCGCGCGAAAATCAGCCGCGACGTCGAGGCAATGGGCATCGAGCTGGAAGCCGAAACGGCGCGGCTGCGGGACGCGGAAAAGCGGGTGGAAGAACTGCGCACCCGGCACTACGGCGCATCGGACGCGGTGCATGCGGCGCAAGGCACGCTCTACGAGGTCAACGCGGAGATCGCCCGCGTCGAACAACAAGTCCAGTTCCTGCGCGACAGCCGCAATCGCGCCGAGCAACAATTGAATTCACTGCGCGCGCAGGAGGCTGAGCAGCGCGAGCGCCAGCAATCGCTCGAGACTGCCCGGGGCGACAACATCCGCGCATTGACGCAAGCCACCGAACAACTTGCAGCGTTCGATCAGGCGCTGCGTGAAGCCCGCGCTGCCCTGCCCGTGGCCGATAGCAGTCACCGCGCCGCCCAGGCGTTGCTTGCGCAGGCACAGGAAGTCCTCACGCAGGCGGAACAGCAATTGCGCCTGGAAGATACGCGCAAAGGCCATACCGACAAGCTGTTGCAGCAGCTCGCCGCGCGTCGTGCCAGGCTGGAAGAGGAACGTGACGCCCTGGAAGTGCCGAATCTGAGCGAGCTGGTCAGGCTCGAATCCGAGATTGGCGAACTCGGCCATCAGCTCGCCGGCCGGCGCGATGCGTTCGAGCAATGCGAAGCGGCGCTGCCGATGAGCGAGCAGTCTTTGCAGGCAGCCGAAGAGTCCGCGGAACAGACCCAGCAACGGGTGCATCAACTCGATGCGCGCCTGACCGCCCTGCAATCCTTGCAGGACCAGGTCAGCCGTTCGAGTGAACTCGAACCCTGGCTGGATCGCAACGACCTGCGCCGCAATGCGCATCTTTGGCAGGGCATACGCATCCGCGAAGGTTGGGACGACGCCCTGGAAGCCGTCCTGCGCGAACGCCTGAACAGCATCGGGTTGACTGACTTGGGGCAGGCTCACGTATGGCTTTCAGAACCGCCGCCCGGCAAGCTTTCCTTCCATCGCATTTCCGCGGAGTCGTCTGCCGCTGAGCCCGCACCGGCCGGGCTGGAACGCCTGACCGACTATGTGACCTGTACCGATGCGCGTCTGGCGGGCGTGCTTGCCGACTGGCTGGCACGCGTCTACGTCCTGCCCAATCCCGATCAGGGCCTGGAAATCGCCGAAAAATTGCCCGCCGGCGCCATGCTGGTCAGTGCCCAGGGCCACGTGTTCACCTCGACCAGTGTGAGTTTTCATGCCGCTGATTCCGAGGTTCACGGCATCCTCTCCCGGCAGCGGGAAATCGAGGCCTTGTTCGCCGAGCGCACCGCTTCGGACGCCCGGCTGGGCGAACTCAATCAGATCGCGTCTTCACAGAAAATCGAATTCGAGGAGCGCAGGGCAGAGGCTGAACGTTTGCGGCGGGAGGTGTCGGATCTCCAGGAAAACCAGCATCAGCTCAAACTGGACCACGTCCGCCTGTCGCAACTCGCGGAAAGACTGAAAGCGCGCGGCGAACAAATCGTGCGTGAGCTTGCGGAAATCGACACGGAGTTCACCCGCGAAACCGCGCAAGGAGAGGAAGCCGCCCGGCAAATGGAAGGGCTGCGCGCCGGCATGGCCGGCATGCATGCCGGTGTTGAGGGCGCGAGGATAACTCACGCGGAAGCCGAATCGGCTTTGCAGGCCAGCCGGACGGCGGCCCAGCAGTCTGAGCGTCAGCAGCAGGAAGCGCTCTATCAACAGAAAACTATAAATAATAAAATCATAGATATAAATTCTTCTCTTCAAGCTTTGTCTCAGACGCTTTCGCGCCTGCACGGCGATGCTGAGGTCCTGACGCAGGAGATATCGCGGGCGGACGAAACCGGATTGCAGGAGCAATTGCAGCAGCAGCTCGCCTTGCGCGGCGAGCGCGAACAGTCCCTGAAACAGGCACGCGAGGAACTGGAAGGCGCCGAGCAGACTTTGCGCTCCACGGAACAGGAACGCCTTGTCTCCGAACAGAAGCTCGCACCGGCGCGCGAACGCATCAACGAGCTGCGGCTCAAAGAGCAGGAGGCGCGACTGGCCGAAGAAAGTTATGCGAGCCAGCTGGCTGAGGCGCAGGCCAATGAAGAAGAGCTGTTGCCATTGCTCGAGGAAGGCGTGCGTGCCAGCAAGTTGCAGGGTGAAATCAACCGGCTCAACGAAGACATGGCCGCCCTCGGCGCGGTCAACCTGGCCGCGCTCGACGAACTGTCGACGGCACGGGAGCGCAAGGCTTATCTCGACTCGCAGGCCCAGGATCTGACCGAGGCGGTGGAAACCCTGGAAACGGCAATACGCAAGATCGACCGCGAAACCCGCGAGCGTCTGCAGGAGACGTTCAATACGGTAAACAAGCATTTCGGCGAGATGTTCCCGGTGCTGTTCGGCGGCGGCGAGGCCAAGCTGCTGATGACCGGTGAGGAGATTCTCGATGCCGGTGTGCAGGTGATCGCGCGTCCGCCGGGCAAGCGCAACGCATCGATTCATCTGTTGTCCGGGGGGGAAAAGGCGCTGACTGCGTTGTCGCTGGTATTCTCGATGTTCCAGCTCAACCCGGCGCCGTTCTGCCTGCTGGAC
>JANXPQ010000191.1 GCA_025357235.1 Betaproteobacteria bacterium | reverse complement strand
TTGCAGTTTTTCCATTTGGGTATTCCTTCCTTCTCTTCAATAAAAGTGGATGACGAAATTAGTGGCTTTCATGCGCCATCGACAGATACACGACAGTCAGCATCATGAAAATGAATGCCTGCAGTACGACGATCAATATGTGGAAGATCGCCCAGCCGGCGCCGAGGATTGCGCCGAATACGGCGCCAACCAGACCGGTGGCAGCCCACAGTCCTAGCAGCAGAAAAATGATTTCTCCGGCGTACATGTTGCCGTAGAGCCGCAATGAGTGCGACAAGGGTTTGGAAATGTATTCGACGAGGTTGAACAGGAAGTTCGCCGGCCAGAGCAACACATGGTTGCCGAAGGGCGTGCCGAACAATTCATGAATCCAGCCACCCCATCCCTTGACCGCAATGCTGAAATAAATCATCAGCAGCCAGACGGACAGCGCGAGCGCGAAAGTCGTATTGATGTCGGCGGTGGGTACACCGCGCCAATGCTCGAGGTGAAATACGTGCTCATAGACCCACGCCATGATATCCACTGGAAGGAAATCCATGGCGTTCATCATCAGGACCCATACGAATACGGTCAGTGCCGCCGGAGCGATGAATTTGTGGCGGTCACCGTGAAAAATCCCCTTGACCTGCTCATCCACGAATTCCACTGCGAGCTCGACGAAGGCCTGGCGCTTGCCAGGAACGCCGGCGGTCGCTCCGCGCACCACCCACCAGAGGAAGACGAGGCTCACGACGCCCAGCAAGACCGACATTACCAGCGTGTCGACATGCAGCACCCAGAAGTCGCCCTGGCCCACCGACGACGTCATGTTCGTCAGGTGGTGCGAAATATATTCAGTCGGGGTCAGTTCGTTTTCGGCAGCCATCGTTATGCACTTGCTCTATTCACGTACGAAAAACGCCATCGAGAACACCAGGATCGAAACAATGAACGAACCGATGAATACGATGAGCACCACATCCTTATATAACGCCAGTACCAACCAAAGCAGAATTACGGCAAGACCGATCTTGGTCGCCTCGGCCCGCAATGCTGCGATTATCGTTCCGTCGGCAGACTGCATATTGCTCGATTGCATGACCATCGCGAAAGCCAGCCCGGCGACGACACTGACCGATCCTCCGAGAGCCGCCGACGCCGCTCCATGGATTCCGGCCAGCAAACCGGCAATAACTGCCATCAGCATGGTTACGACAACCTGCCAAACGAGGACGGTACGTACCGGCTTGCTCTGAATGCGCATCATATTGCTAGGCAAATGCGATGGAGCAAACTTTTCGATTGTAATTGCTTTGACGTTTTAGCGTCAACGATCCGGCATAAATCATGTCCAGCACCCGTTCAACCGCGCAATTTTTGCAGTACGTTGTCCAACTGGTCGAGGCTCGCGTAATCGATGGTCAGCTTGCCCCGCCCGCCGCGTACCGTCTTGACGGTAACCGTCGTGCCGAGGATTTCGGATAATTCTTCCTCGAGCGCCTGCAGGTCGCGATCTTTTCTTTGCTGCTTGCGCGGCGTTTTGCGGGACGTGACCTCGGCCTGGCCGACGAGTTGCTCGGCTTCCCGCACCGAAAGATTGCGGGTAATAATCTGGTGAGCTAGTTCGGCCTGGCGTGATCCGCTTACTGCCAAGAGCGCACGGGCATGGCCCATTTCGATCTTTCCCTGCATCAACAGGTCCTGCACCGCTTTCGACAAATTGAGCAGCCGCAGGAGATTCGTGACCGCGCTGCGGGAGCGCCCCACCGCCTGGGCTGCCACCTCGTGCGTCATTTCGAATTCATCCACCAGCCGCTGAATCCCGGTCGCCTCTTCAAGCGGATTCAGGTCTTCGCGCTGGATGTTCTCTATGAGCGCCATCGCCAGCGCCGCCTTGTCTGGAACGGTGCGGATGACGACCGGTACCTGCGTCAATCCGGCCAACTGGGAAGCACGCCAGCGCCGTTCGCCGGCGATGATTTCGTATTTGCCATTCTCGACCGGGCGCACCAGGATCGGCTGGATCAGCCCTTGGGCCTTGATCGAATCAGCCAGTTCGGCGATCGATTGCGGATCCATGCGGGTACGCGGCTGAAAACGGCCCGGCTTCAACAATCCGACGGCCAATTCGGTCAACGCATCGTCGGCCCGTTCCTCGTTTCCGGACAGCAGTGCATCCAGTCCGCGTCCCAGTCCTTTAAGTTTTGCCATTTGCATTCTTTCTAAGTGCTCTTGCCAAGCATTTCGCCCGCAAGCGCGAGATAGGCCAGCGCGCCCTTCGACTGGCGGTCGAAATTGAGCACGGGAAGGCCATGGCTTGGAGCTTCAGCAAGGCGGATGTTTCGGGGAATGACGGTACGGTAGACCTTGTCGCCGAAATGCTGCTGCAGCTGATCCGACACCTGCTGCGCGAGCATATTGCGCGGGTCGTACATGGTGCGCAGCAAGCCTTCGATCTCGAGGCCGGGATTCAGATTGACGCGGACTTTCTTGATGGTCTGCACAAGGTCGCTCAACCCTTCCAGCGCGTAGTACTCGCACTGCATGGGTATCATCACCGCATTGGCGGCGCACAGGCCATTTACCGTCAACAGGTTCAGCGCCGGCGGGCAATCAATGAGCACGAAGTCGTATTGATCCCTGATCTCGTCAAGAGCGGTTTTGAGCCGCGTTTCGCGCTCCGGGAGGTCCACCATTTCGATTTCGGCGCCCGCAAGTTCGCGATTGGCCGGAATTACATCGAACCCCCCACTTTGGCTGCGAACCCGCACGGCGGAGATCGGCGCCTCGCCAAGCAGCACTTGATACACCGTCACCTTGAGCCCGCGCTTGTCGATGCCGCTGCCCATGGTTGCATTGCCTTGAGGATCCAGATCCACCAACAGCACCCTGCGGCCCACCGTTACCAGACTGGCCGCGAGATTGATGCTCGTCGTCGTCTTGCCGACTCCGCCCTTTTGATTAGTAATTGCTAACACACGTGGCATGCGAGTCAATTCGGGGAAGTAGTGAACAATGGGCGCATGAAAATCAGATGGCGCGACGCTTCGAGTTGCGGTATTTCCAGACGCACGGTCTTGCTCACTTGCCATGATGACGGCACACGCGCCATCTCTTCCTCCGGATGCAAACCCTTCATCGCGATCATGGCACCATCGGTTGCGCACAGATGGCCGGCCAGTCTTACGAAATCGGCCAAGTCAGAGAAAGCCCGGGAAATAACGATCTTGAACAATTCGGCAGGCCGATAAGCCTCGGCTCTTTCAGTCACTACTTGCGCGGTCGTCAGTCCGAGTTCTGCTATGGCCTGTTTCAGGAATGCACCCTTCTTGTGGTTCGAGTCGAGCAGGGTCACCGCACGGCCAGGACATGAAATCGCGATGGGAATGCCGGGAAGGCCCGCGCCGCTGCCGACGTCCACTAGGCTGCCATCGGGCAAATGACCAACGACCGCGAGACTGTCGAGCACATGGTGGCTAACGAGTTTGGCTTCGTCACGGATTGCCGTGAGGTTGTATACCCGATTCCATTTGACCAGCAGTTCCAGATAGCTCGCGAGCTGATCCATTGCCACTGCAGGCAACACCAGTCCCATTCCGGCGACCCCTTGCCGGAGCAAAGATACGATCTGATTCAATGGCTGCTTCCCGCCTTGCGAGACGGCGCAATCCGATCATCGATCGCAGCGGTGCTGAATCCGCGTTTCAAGTGCACCAGCAAGAGGGAAATCGCAGCCGGGGTAATGCCCGATATCCGTGCCGCCTGGCCGAGCGTTTCCGGACGCTGCTTATCGAGTTTTTGCTGCACCTCGATCGACAAGCCGCGAACCGAGCGATAGTCGAGTTGCGCGGGCAATCGTGTCGTTTCGTACTGTTCCTGCCGGCTTACTTCATCGCGCTGGCGCTCGATGTATCCCTGATATTTGATTTGAATCTCGACCTGCTCGGAAGCCTTGCCGTCCGACAGACAAGAACCCGCGCCGGGCAGTGACGTCAGGTCCCGATAGTGCACGCCGGGACGCCGCAGCAATTCCTCGAATGTGTAGTCGCGCTCCAGTTTCTGGCCAAAGAGCGTCTGCATAGCGTCGTCTGACAGCAGCCTCGTGTTCAACCAGGTGGACTTCAATCGTTCGCGCTCCAACCCAACCGCGTCGCGCTTGCTCTCGAATGCCCTCCAGCGTTCGTCGTCGACCAGGCCCATTCTCCTGCCGAGTTCGGTAAGGCGCATGTCGGCATTGTCTTCGCGCAGGCTCAGCCTATATTCCGCGCGACTCGTAAACATGCGATAAGGCTCGGTAACGCCGCGGGTGATCAAATCATCCACCAGCACGCCGAGGTAGGCTTCATCGCGGCGAGGGCACCAGGCTTCCTTTTCCTGTACCAGAAGTGCTGCGTTCAGCCCGGCAAGAAGACCCTGTGCTGCGGCTTCTTCATATCCGGTCGTGCCATTGATCTGTCCCGCAAAAAACAATCCGCCGATCGGTTTGGTTTCAAGTGATGCCTTCAGGCCACGCGGATCGAAATAGTCGTATTCAATCGCATAGCCAGGGCGCGTCAGATGTGCGTTTTCCAGACCTTTGATCGAATGCACTAATTCGACTTGAACATCGAACGACAAACTCGTGGAAATACCGTTTGGATAGACCTCGTGCGTCGTCAATCCCTCGGGTTCGAGAAATATCTGGTGCGACGCCTTGTCGGCAAATCGCGTGATCTTGTCCTCGATGGAGGGACAGTAGCGCGGACCGATGCCCTCTATCACTCCCGTGAACATGGGCGATCGATCAAGACCTCCACGAATGATCCCGTGCGTATTCTCGTTGGTATGCGTTATCCAGCACGGCAACTGCCTGGGATGTTGCGCAACCGAGCCTAGAAACGAAAAAACCGGCACTGGATCATCGCCCGGCTGCTCGGTCATGACCGAGTAATCGATAGTGCGGCCGTCGATACGGGGAGGCGTGCCGGTTTTCAAACGGCCTACCGGAAGATCGAGTTCGCGAAGCCTTTGAGCCAAACGGATAGCCGGGGGATCGCCGGCCCGTCCCGCCTGATAGTTCTTAAGGCCAACATGGACCAAACCGGAAAGGAAGGTACCTGCCGTCAACACCACAGCCGGTGCCAAAAAGCGGATTCCCAGTTCGGTCACAACGCCCGCGATGCGATTATTTTCAACCGTGAGATCGTCTACAGCTTGTTGAAAAATAGTCAGATTTCTGTGATTTTCGAGGCGTCGACGAATTGCCTGCCGATAAAGAACCCGATCTGCCTGAGCCCGGGTAGCACGGACAGCAGGCCCTTTGCTGGAATTGAGAATACGAAATTGAATTCCCGCGTCATCGGTGGCCGTTGCCATTACGCCGCCGAGCGCATCTATTTCCTTGACCAAATGTCCTTTTCCAATCCCTCCAATGGAAGGATTGCAGGACATTTGTCCAAGCGTTTCGAGGTTGTGGGTAAGCAGCAACGTGCGACATCCCACCCGTGCCGAGGCCAAGGCGGCTTCCGTGCCGGCATGCCCGCCGCCGACTATGATCACATCAAATGAATTGGAGTTTTGCATGGCTAAATCCGGGAGGGCGAATCATACCGGAAACCTGGCGGTTTCAATGTTTCACGTGGAACATCGAGATTCCGTTCCACGTGAAACATCCGTCGCTACAAGGATTTCAGCAGATCGAAAAACACCTTGCCGATCAGTACTGCAACAACGATGAGAAATACGGTCCGAATGAATCGGTTTCCTTGGCGAATCGCAAAGTGTGCCCCCAGGAAACCGCCGGCAACATTAAATACCGCCATGGGCAAAGCAACCGCGTAAAACACGTTACCGGTCATCATGAACAATACCAGCGCACCAAAATTCGTGGCGAAATTCAGGACTTTGGTGGTTGCTGCTGCGCTTAAGAAGTCATGGCCAAAAAGCCGAACCAGAACAAACATCATTACGCTACCGGCGCCGGGTCCAAAAAAACCATCGTAGAACCCAAACCCCGCGGTCACCATGTAAAACGTGCCGCCGCCCTGTCTCAAGGGGGCCACCATTTCGGGATTCTGCCCAAATTTCGGACGCGTGAGTGTGTAAATCGCCATGCCGCCGAGCATGAGCAATAACAGGGGACGCAGCACTACTGGATCAATCAGGGTTACCGTTTTGGCCCCCGCCACGGCGCCCAGACCGGCTATTCCTGCAGCGGGAAGTACGCTTCGCCACTGAATGGGAACGGACCAGCTATAGCGCAGCGTCGCGATCGTGGTGCCGGTTATCGATGAAAATTTGTTTGTTCCAAGGAGGATGGACGGGGGCAGGGAGGGAAAAACCGCGAACAAAGCCGGAACCTGTATCAAGCCTCCGCCGCCTGCCACCGCGTCCACAAGCCCGGCAAGGAAAGCAAACGCGCAAAGTGCGACGACCTCCATCACGTGCTACTTGCCAATGCAGAAGCGGGAAAAAATTTCACCCAGGAGATCATCTGCATTGAACTTTCCCGTTATGTTCGCGAATGCCTGTTGAGCTAAACGCAGCTCCTCCGCCATTAATTCGAGGGAATCGGATTCGTTGGCGGCTCGATTCAATGAAGCCTCTGCCTCACGAAGTGCTTGAAGATGGCGTTCACGGGAAATGAAGGTACCTTCTTCAGTAGGTTGCCAGCCGATGCTGCGCAAAAGGGCTGCACGCAGTAAATCCAAGCCATCGCCTGTTTTTGCAGAGAGCCATATTTCAATCCGGTTTTCTACTTGAACTTCTGCAGCTGAGCGCTTGATTAGATCTATCTTATTGAAAATAATTATCTTTTTTAAATCATCTGGCAACTCAGACAGAATTTTGAGGGCTACATCTGTAATACCTACTGCTGCATCCACAATCAGCAAAGCCAGATCCGCCCGATGAATTTCGCGCCAGGCGCGTTGAACGCCGATTTTCTCTATGACATCCGTCGCCTCCCTGAGTCCGGCTGTGTCGACGACGTGGACGGGTACGCCTTCCATTACCAGTTCGTGCCGCAATGGATCACGCGTAGTACCGGGGATTTCCGTAACGATCGCTACCTCTTCTTCTGCGAGGCGATTAAGCAAACTCGACTTTCCGACATTCGGCTCGCCAATCAATACGACTTTGGCGCCATCGCGCAATATCCGACCTTGCTCCGCTTGGGCCAACAAAGTCGTTATTCCCACTTGCAAGCGATCAAGTTTTTCCCGTACGCCCGTGCGCTCGAGGAAATCGATCTCGTCCTCGGGGAAATCCAGCGTTGCTTCAACGAGTGTCCGGAGTTCGATGAGCGCATCGCCAAGTTGAGCGACGCGGCCTGAAAATTCACCCGCAAGCGATCGCATCGCACCTCGCGCAGCAGCTCCCGAGCTGGCGTCGATCAGATCGGCAACGCTCTCCGCCTGGGCAAGATCGAGCTTATCGTTCAGGAATGCACGCTGAGTAAATTCACCTGGCCGCGCAGGACGCGCGCCCAGATCAAGACACCTCCTCAGGACTAACTGCAATACAGCCGGTCCGCCGTGGCCCTGCAACTCAAGCACGTCTTCGCCGGTATAGGAACGGGGAGCGGAATAAAAAATTGCAATTCCTCGATCCAGGATTGCAGATTCCGCTTCGAGAAAATTGCACAACGTCGCAACACGCGCCTGTAATTTACGATCCACAACCGCAGCAGCGATATTGAGAACCGCTGGGCCGGATACACGCACAACGCCGATGCCGGCACGTCCCGGCGCCGTCGCTATCGCTGCAATTGTGTCAGCGTGACGCATGAGCGGATTTTGACCGCTCGATCATGCGCGTGATCTGCCACTGCTGCGCAATGGAGAGGATGTTGTTAACCAGCCAGTAAAGCACCAGCCCGGCGGGAAAGAAGAAAAAGAATACGCTGAATGCCACTGGCATGATCTTCATGACTTTCGCCTGTATAGGATCCGGCGGCGTCGGATTCAGGTAAGTTTGTATGATCATGGTCGCGCCCATCAGCACCGGCAGAATGTAGTAAGGATCCTGAGCCGAGAGATCCTTTATCCACCAGATGAACGGGGCATTGCGTAACTCCACACTTGCCAGCAGCACCCAGTAGAGCGAGATAAACACCGGAATCTGAACTACGATCGGAAGACATCCACCGAGCGGGTTGATCTTCTCGGTTTTGTACATTTCGATCATCGCCTGGTGCAGGCGCTGGCGATCGTCGCCGTATTGCTCCTTCAATTTCTGCATCTTGGGCGCCATAACGCGCATTTTCGCCATAGACCGGTAGCTCGCTGCCGACAACGGGAAAAAGATCAGCTTGATGATCACCGTAAGCAAAATGATCGATACGCCCCAGTTGTTGGCCCATTTCTGGATTGCCGACAAAACCCAGAACAGCGGCGTGGCAATGACGGTCAGCCAGCCGTAGTCCACAGTGAGATTCAGGCCCGGCGAAAGCTTTGCAAGCTTGTCCTGCTCCTGAGGGCCGGCGTAAAGCCGCATGTCGACCGATGCATTGGCACCAGGAGCAATGCTGCCCGCGGGCACGATAATGCCCGCCGTATAAAGTCCGCTGCCTAGAGCACGGGTGTAAAACTCCCGCGTGACATCGCCGGACGGCAGCAAGGCCGCCAAGAAATAATGCTGGACTATTGCTATCCATCCATCGGTCGCATGTTTCGGATAGTCGGTCTTGCCCTTGTCGATGTCCGAAAATGCCACCTTGCGGAATTTGGACTGATCGGTATAAACGGCAGCGCCCGTATAGGTCGGCACCATTTTGGAATCCCCTGCCGCCGGGGTGCCATCGCGCACCAACTGAAAATACGCAAACGGCTTGATTTCGGTCGCACCTCGATTGGAGATCTGATAGGTCTCATCGATGAGATAGCTGCCGCGATGGAACATCAGTTTCTTGGTAACGCCGATAGTCTTTGTCCCGGTTGCCGTCAAATTAACGACCAGTTCATCACTCCCCTCACGTAACTCGAAATTCGTCGCGGCCGAGTTGTATAACGTAGTGTGGTTTGGAAGTTCGTCTCCAATCAGCCCGCTTTGCGCTACATAGGTATGGACAGCATCTTTCTGGAACAGGACGAAATTCTTGGATTTGTCGAGCTTGTCCTTGTGTTCCGTGAACTCGAGCCGGCGCAGCGTCCCGCCCACGGGATCGATTTCCGCGATCAGAACGTCGGTGCGTACCAGTATTGGGGGCAAATTCGCTGCAACTGACATCACCGCCGGAGCCGCAGAATTCGCCGACACAGCCGGTGCGGCTACGCCTGGCGGTAAGGTCGGCGAGGGCGTTGGCGCAACGGATCGCTGTGCAGCCTGATCAAGCACAGGTGGTTGGGGACTGCGTTCCTTGTTCCAGGCATCGAACAACAGGAACACGGAAACCGCGAACACCATCGCCGCAAATAAACGCAAACTGTCCATTGAGGATATTTTTATATCAAGGTACCGGATCTGCTCCGCCGGGATGCCACGGATGACACCGGAGAATTCGCCTTGTCGCCAACCACCCCCCACGGGCCGCGCCATACTTGCCAACAGCGGTCTTGGCGTACTCCGAACAGGTCGGGTAGAAACGGCAGCTGTTGCCGGTCCACGGACTCAGAAGGAGCTGGTACAGCCGGATAATTACTAAGAGTGTCGCCCGCATCAGCAAGTTTCTCGCAGAAGCCTTTCCAGTTCATCACGGGCCGCCGGCAGATCCGACCTTCCTGCAGGCTGGCGGACTCTCACGACGACATCGACTGGGCCAAGCTGAGCGCGCAACTGACGGAAAACTTCTCGAACGGTGCGTTTCATCAGGGAACGTGTAACCGAGCGCGGAGCAGTATGCCTGCCGATTACTATCCCCAAGCGGGCCTGTTCACCCGGTTGCTTATTTCTGCTCAAAACGACGAAAAATCTGCCCTGCCGCCTCGCCGCGAACGTGCCCGTGAACTGCGCTCTGCCGCACAACCTCGCTTTGCGAGGCAGCCGGGAGCGCGCCGGCTTCAGACTGCCAAACGTGCCCGTCCTTTGGCCCGGCGAGCATTGATCACAGCCCGTCCACCGCGGGTCTTCATACGCTCGAGGAACCCATGCGTGCGCGCACGGCGGGTATTAGAGGGTTGATAGGTGCGCTTCATAATTTCTCTACTCCAGTGACTGGCGGAAAAAGCGCGGTATTACACGGGTTTTCCCACATGCTTGTCAACCTCGGTGCAAGAGTTAGCGAGCCTGTGGATAACTTGCCGGCTTGCTGGTAAACTTCGCACCTCTGTTTGGGGGGCCCTCCACGGCCGGATCCCGCATCAAAATCTACCTTTGCGCCGATGGATAGCTTCTGGAATCATTGTCTTCGCCATTTCGAAAAAGTCCTTCCAGCGCAACAGTATAGGACCTGGATTCAGCCGCTTCACGCCCGTCTTGACGGCGATAATGTCGTAATATCAGCCCCCAACCGGTTTGTCCTGGAATGGGTCAAAGACAAGTTTCTGGCGGATATCGAAAGGCTTTCCGCCGAATACCTGTTAAAGCCCGTTGGTGTGGTGCTGAGTCTGAGCGAAAAATCCATGGCCGCATCGGTGGAGGCGCCGGCGGGTCCCATTGCGATCAGCGAAACGCCGCCAGCCAAACCCAAGATCCGGGAGCAAACGCGGCTCAATCCCTCATTTACGTTTGATTCTTTCGTGACCGGCAAAGCCAATCAGCTTGCGCGCGCCGCCGCGCTCCAGGTCGCGGAACATCCCGGAGTAGCCTACAACCCGCTCTTTGTTTACGGCGGTGTCGGCCTGGGTAAGACCCATCTGATCCAGGCCATTGGCAACATGCTGCTCGAATTCAATCCTTCAGCCAACGTACGGTACATCCACGCGGAGCAATATGTTTCAGACGTTGTGCGTGCCTATCAGCATAAGGCATTTGACGGCTTCAAGAAATATTATCACTCGCTCGATCTGCTTTTGATCGACGACATTCAATTCTTCAACGGAAAAAATCGCACGCAAGAAGAATTTTTCTACGCCTTCAATGCGCTGATCGAGGCTCATAAACAGGTCATCATTACCTGCGACACCTATCCGAAGGAAATCGCCGGCATCGAGGACCGTCTGATTTCGCGTTTCGGCTGGGGTCTCACGGTTGCCATCGAGCCACCTGAGTTGGAAATGAGAGTGGCCATCCTGTTGAAAAAAGCAGAGGCTGATCGTGTGAATCTAGCCGAAGACGTCGCTTTTTTCATAGCCAATCACATCCAGTCAAATGTACGGGAACTGGAAGGCGGCCTGAAGCGTGTACTTGCCTACGCTAGATTCGCAAATGCCAAGGTTTCACTCGATCTCGCACGAGAAGCGCTGAAGGATCTGCTGGCCGTACAAGTACGTCAGGTGTCCGTCGACAATATTCAGCGCATCGTCGCGGATTATTACAAGATCAAGGTTTCGGATATGTATTCGAAGAAAAGAACTCGAACCGTTGCCCGGCCAAGGCAGATGGCGATGGCGCTGGCCAAGGAACTCACACAATTGAGCCTTCCGGATATCGGCGACGCGTTTGGCGGCCGGGACCATACGACCGTTCTTCATGCATGCCGGAAAATCGTCGATCTCCGCGCCTCCAATCCGGAAATTTCACGCGACTTTGTAGCGCTGCTGCAGACATTACGCGGTTGATAACCCCGGGATGAATTGTTGACAACTCCAAAAATTTGATGAAATCAGAATTCATCCACAATTCATCCACGCTCTTTACTTGATTTATACAACGAGCGATGTGCTTGGCCTATTTGATATTTATCGATGATCTAACAGACTTGCCAACCTCTATTACTATTATCAAGGTTTAAAGAATGAAAATCCTGGATATAGACAAGGACGTAATGCTGAGGCCCCTGCAGGCGGTTTCAGGAATAGTGGAACGCCGGCATACGTTGCCTATCCTGTCTAACGTCATGCTGGAAATTCGCGGGACAGACCTGAATCTGGTGGCCACCGACCTCGAGATCCAGATTGCAACATCAGCGAAACTGGACAAGCCTGGGGTCGATCATGCCGTGACCGTCTCGGCACGCAAACTGCAAGATATTCTGCGGGCTCTTCCGGACGGTACAACCGTGACGCTGGATGCCCAGGAAGGACGACTCCAGGTCAAGGCGGGTAAAAGCAAATTCAATCTTCAGACCTTGCCAGCTCAGGATTTCCCGCGACTGGCTGAAGGCGGTTCGGCGACGGCGAGCGTGAAGCTGCCGCAAAAGGTTTTCCGCGATTTGCTGTCTCTGGTTCAATACGGCATGGCGCAGCAGGACATCCGTTATTATCTCAATGGACTGTTGCTGGTTGCGGAAGGCAAACAGCTGACCATGGTAGCAACGGACGGACACCGACTGGCCTATGCATCGACTATGCTTGCAAGGGAAGTCGAAAAATCGGAAGTTATTATTCCAAGAAAAGCGATACTTGAACTGGCGAAGCTGCTGCAAGATGTAGGGGAAGAACTTGAAATCCAATTGCTGCCGAACCAGGTTCGTTTTATCTTTGCGGGAATAGATATTGTTTCGAAGATTGTGGATGGAAAATTCCCGGACTATACCCGCGTCATTCCGACGAACTACAAGAAGCACTTTGCCGTGGGCCGCATCGTGTTGCAGCAGGCGCTGCAACGCGCTTCCATATTGTCGAATGAAAAATTTCGCGGGGTACGGTGGGTATTGACGGCGAACAGCTTGCGCATCATATGCAGCAACGCCGAACAGGAAGAGGCGGAAGAGGAACTGACCGTAGACTATGCCGGTGAACCGCTGGATATTGGCTTCAATATAGTCTATCTGCTGGATGTCCTGAACAATCTCGACACGGAAGAGATCGATTGCGCAGTAGGTGACGCCAACAGCAGCATGTTGATCTCGATATCGGGCAACAAGGATTTCAAGTATGTAGTGATGCCGATGCGCATCTGATCATCATCGACACAAAATAAATGTCTTCTTCTGAATATAACTCCGACAGCATAAAAGTACTCAAAGGCCTGGAGGCCGTACGCAAGCGGCCCGGTATGTACATCGGTGACACGAGCGATGGCACCGGATTGCACCACATGGTGTTCGAAGTTCTCGACAACTCGATCGATGAGGCGCTCGCGGGGCACTGCAACGAAATAAAAGTTGTCATCCATTCCGACAACTCCATCAGCGTCGTGGACAACGGACGCGGAATTCCGACGGGAATCCACCCGGACGATGAAGCCGGCCGTTCAACGGCAGAGATCGTGATGACGGTGCTTCACGCCGGTGGAAAGTTCGATAGCAACAGCTACAAGATCTCAGGAGGTCTGCATGGGGTTGGTGTCTCGGTAGTCAATGCCCTTTCGGATTTGTTGAAACTGACGATCCGGCGCGATGGGCAGGTGCACTCGATGGAATTTCGTAACGGCGACCCGGTCGCACCGCTGGCTGTCGCCGGAACGACCGAGCGGCGCGGTACGGAAATTCATTTTCACCCCAGCCCGGAGGTATTCGGCAATATCGAGTTTCACTACGAAATATTGGCAAAGCGCCTGCGTGAACTATCGTTCCTGAATAACGGTGTCCGCATTGAATTGCAGGATCAGCGCACGGGAAAAGAGGAAGTGTTTGCCTTCTCGGGAGGCGTCAAGGGATTCGTCGAATACATCAACCGATCGAAGACCGTTCTGCATTCGAATATCTTTCATGCGGTTTTCGAGCAGGAAGGCATTGGCGTCGAAGTCGC